>DASUPA010000117.1:0-7326 GCA_036276335.1 Candidatus Methylomirabilota bacterium
GAGGTTCACGGGCGGCCCTTCACCTCGACGCCGGCCAGCCGCTCGAGGACCTTGACGACGGCGAGGCCGTCCTCCTTGTTGAGGCCGGCGGCGCGCGCCATCTGGTAGAGCTGCTGGGTGACGTTCGCGAGCAGCAGCGGGACGCCGAGCTGCTTGGCGAACGCCGTCTCCAGCTCCTGGTCCTTGTAGCTGATGTCGACGGTGCCGCCCGGCGAGAAGTCCCGCGCCAGGATCCGCGGCACGCCCGTCTCGAACGCGAAGCTGGTCCCGGTACTCACGCGGATCACGTCGTAGATCGCCCGCGGGTCGAGCCCCGCCTTGACGCCCAGCACCAGCGCCTCGGCCACGGCCACGCGGTTGACCTGGATCAGCATGTTGTTGACGAGCTTCATGGCGAGGCCGGCGCCGAGCGGCCCCACGTGGAAGAGGTTCGTGCCCATCGCCTTGAAGAGGTCGCGGCAGGCTTCGAACGTCGCCGCCTCGCCGCCGGCGATGATGGACAGCTGGCCGCTCGTCGCGCGCTCGGTGCCGCCGCTCACGGGCGCGTCGAGCATGGCGATGCCGCGCGCGGCCAGCGTCTCGCCGAGGCGGCGCGCGGCGAGCGGGTCGATCGTGCTCATGCAGATCACGATGTGGCCCGGGCGGGCCGTCCGGATCACGCCGCGCTCGCCCGCGATGACGGCCTCCGCCTGCGCCGTCGTCTCCACCATGCAGATGCTGCGCTCGCTGGCCGCCCCCACACGCTCGGGGGAGTCGACCACGGTGGCGCCCCGCGCGCGCAGCGGCTCGACCTTCGCCGGATCGATGTCGTGCACGACGAGCGGCACGCCGTGCTCGACGAGGTTGAGCGCCATGGGCCGCCCCATGTTGCCCAGGCCGACGAAGCCGACCGCGCCCGGCACGGCCGACCGCTACGCGACGGCCCCGGCGGGCCGCGCGGGCTCGGGGTGGGCGAGGCTCACGGGCGCGCCGGCCTCGAACGGGCTCCAGAGGCCCAGCTCCTTGCCCATGTCGCGGAGCGCCGGCAGCACCTCCTGGCCGAGCAGGCGGATGCAGGTCTGGCTGTCCTCGTCGGACACGAAGCCGTCGGACGCCCAGAAGCCCAGGATCGACGGCCGCGTCTCCTCGAGCAGGCGCCGGAGCTTCGGGATGACCGTCTTCGGCGTGCCGGCGATGATCTGCTGGTCGCGCAGCTGGTCCTCGAACGCCGCCGCGCGCGGATTGTCGCGCCGCCCGACGGCGAACTCCACGAACGCCTTGCGCATGGACGGAGAGAAGTAGCCCGAGGGGCTCGACCAGACGGGATGCGCGAGCCCGGTGAACTCGCCCTGCATCCACATGAACTGGCGCGCGTTCTCCATCGCCTTCTCCTCGGTCTCGGCGACGTGGCAGCGCTGCAGGTAGCCGCGGTACTCGGGACCGCCCTGGTAGCCCGTCTCGGCGGCGACCCGGTCGTAGAGCTCCCAGATCTTCTTCGTCGCGTCGATGGCGGTGCTGAGCGCGATGTAGGGGTAGCGCTTCCGCGCCGCCCAGATGATCGTCTCCTTGCTGAGCACGCCGGGGATCCACACGCGCGGGTGCGGCTTCTGCAGCGGCAGCGCCCACGGGTTCACGACGCGGTGCTGGTAATGCGTGCCCTCCCAGCGGAACGGCCCGGGCTCCGTCCACGTCTTCACGATGAGGTCGTGCGCCTCCTCGAAGCGCTCGCGGTTGTATGCGGGATTGACGCCGGTGGCCAGCTGTTCCTGGCCGCCGCCGCGCACGAAGCCGGAGACGAGCCGGCCGCGCGAGACCATGTCGATCATGGCGAGCTCCTCGGCCAGCCGCACCGGGTTGTCGGCGAGCGGCAGGGGATTGCCGAGCAGCACCAGCTTCACGCGCTTCGTGGTGGCGGCCAGGATGGACGCGAACACGTTGCACTTGGCCTGCATGCAGAACGGCGCGTTGTGGTGCTCGTTCAGCATGATGCCGTCGAAGCCGACCTCCTCCGCGAGGCGATAGTGCTCGAGGTACTCGTTGTAGAGCCGGCTGCCCGCCACGGGGTCGAAGTGCCGGTTCGAGAACATCAGCGCGGTGGCGCCGAACTTCAGGCCCTCCTGCGCGGGGTACGCGGACATCGGCTGCTCGGTGAAGTACATCAGGTGCATGTCAGGCCTCGCTCGCGAAGCGGGTGACGAGCCCCGCCAGCTCGTCGGGCGTCTCCATGTCGACGAAGTGTCCGGCCCCCTCGACGACCTCGAGCCGGGCGTCGGCAAGCGCCTTCGCGTAGCGCTCGCCGCACTCCAGCGGCACGATGCGGTCGTCGCGGCCCCAGACGACCAGGGCCGGCGTCGCCACGCCGCCCAGCAGGTGCGGCAGCGTGGGGTTGTACATGTAGGGCTTCCACGCGACGCGGAACGTCATCTCCCGGTTCAGGTCCCACTGCTCCAGCTGGCTCGTCGGCGGCTCGGCCCCGAAGATGCGGTCGAACGCGCCCGGGTCGGCGAAGCCGCGGCGCACGTAGTCGATGTACGAGAGCAGCGCCTGGTCGGCGATCTCCCCGCGCTCGGGCTTCAGCCCCATGGCGCCCACCAGCACCAGCCGCCGGAACGCGCGGGGCGCCATGGTGGCCATCTCGGCCGCGATCCAGCCGCCGAACCCGAGGCCGACCAGCGTCACCGTCCCGGGCGCGCGCGTGCGCTCGTGCCCCGCCAGCAGCGCCTGGTAGACGACGGCGACGTCGCGGACGCTCCGCATCCAGTCAGGGCGCGGCGAGCCGTCGTAGCCGGGATGCGAGGGCGCGAACACGGTGAAGTGGCGGGCGAGGGCGTCGTGGAACGCCGGCCGCTCCGGACTGCCGATGTCGTGGTGCAGCACGAGCACGGGCGGCCCGTCGCCGCCGCGGGCCACGAGGGGCGGGGTGGTCACGAGGTGGACCCTCCGAACGCCGGCATGACCTCGCGCGCGAAGCGCGCCATGGAGCGCAGCACCCGCGCGTGCTCGAGATCGCCGAACCAGAAGCTGCAGTTGAAGTGCGTGATCCCGACCGCGTCCTGGATGCGCCGGATCTGGCGGATCACCGTGTCGGGTGTGCCGATGACGAGGAACCGGTCCAGCAGGTCGTCGACGCTCGGCTCGGTGGGCGCGGGCACGGGAACGGCGCGGCCCTGCTCGACCCGCTCGTAGCGGTTGCGGAGGCTCAGCGTCACGCGCATGTTCCAGCGCGCCTCCTCGGCCGCGGCGCGCGCGTCGGCCTCGCTCTCGGAGACGTACACGGCGCGCTGCACACCGACCTTCAGCGGCTCGGGCGGCTTCACCTCGGCCACGACCCGGTCGAACAGGCGCCGGAACTCCGCCATGCGCTCCACGGGGACGCCGAAGCCGCCCGTGAGCACGTTGAAGCCGCGGCGCACGGCGCCTTCGACCGAGTCCGGACTCTGCGCGGTGATCCAGATCGGCGGCCGCGGCGTCTGGACGACCTGCGGGAAGACCGTGGTCTCCGGGATCTTGAAGAGCTTGCCGTCGTAGCTGAAGGGGCGGCCCTCGAACGATTTCAGGATGATGTCGAGCGACTCCTCCCAGCGCGCGCGCCCGCTCTCGAGCTCGAGGCCGAACCGCTCGAACTCGTAGTGCTGGTAGCCGCGGCCGAGGCCGACGTCGAGCCGGCCGCCGGAGACGAGGTCGAGGGTCGCGATCTCCTCGGCCACGACGAGCGGGTGGTGGAGCGGCACGACGATGACGGCGGTGCCCACGCGGATGCGCGTCGTCCTGGCCGCGATGTAGCTGGCGAGCTGCGCCGGCCGCGAGAGATAGCCGTAGGTGGAGAAGTGGTGCTCGGCCAGCCACACGTTGCCGAAGCCGAGCCCCTCGGCGGCCTGGGCGAGGTCGATGGCCCGGGAGTAGATCTCCGCCGACGACCGCGCCGACGGCGACTGCATCAGGAGGAACGTCCCGAAGTTCATGCGCGCTCCCGGTACCACGGGTGGGCGATGCCCGGCACGTTGACCCGCAGCGTGTAGACCGACGTGCGCGCCGTCAGGAAGAGCGTGCGGAGATCCGGGCCGCCGAAGCAGAGGTTGGCGGGCACCTCGGGCGTCTCGATGATCCCGAGCCGCTTGCCGTCCGGCGCGAACACCCACGTGCCGCCCGGGCCCGTGCAGAACAGGCGTCCCTCGACGTCGACCTTCATGCCGTCGGGCACGCCGTTCTTGTCGTCGTCGGACGCCATCTCGGCGAAGATCCGCCGGCGCAGCACGCGGCCGGCGGCGTCCAGCTCGAACGCGTGGACGTACTGCGTCCAGCGGGTGTTGGCGACGTACAGCACGCGCTCGTCCGGCGAGAACGCGAGCCCGTTCGGGTACTCGCAGTCGGCCATCAGCGTGAGGCCGCCGTCGGTGCCGATGCGGTAGACGCCGGCGTACGGCAGCTCGCGCTCGGCGAACGGGACGCGCAGGTCGGGATCGGTGAACCAGAGGCTGCCGTCGGACTTGCAGACCACGTCGTTGGGCCGGTTCAGCCGCTTGCCCTCGTAGCGGTCGGCGAGCACCTCGATGCGCCCGTCCCCGGACATCCGGGTGACGCGGCGGTGGCTGCCCTCGCACATGACGAGCCGGCCCTGCAGGTCGAAGGTCGTGCCGTTGCCCTCGCCCGTGTCGGCCCGCACCATCTCCGGCGCCTGGCCCGGCGTCACCCGGAACAGCGTGTTGGCGCGGATGTCGACGAAGTAGTAGAAGCCGTCGGGGTGCCAGAGGGGGCCTTCGGTGAAGCCGAATCCGGTGGCCAGTCGCTCGGCCCGCGGGCGCTCGAGGATCTTGGACAGCGCGTCGCTCATCATGGGGCTCCCTTTCCGGAGTTGCCGTGACGTGCGGACGAGTATACGCTGCCGGCGACGACCCGGGAGGCGCAATGGCACGTCAGCGAGCACGCCCGCGGTACACGTGGCCGAAGGGCCGGCAGTCGGCGGTGGTGCTGTCGTTCGACGTCGACGCCGAGTCGGCGTTCATCTTTCGCGAGCCCGACAAGGCGCGGCGCAGCCTCGCCGACCTCGAGGAGCGGCGGTTCGGCCCGCGCGTCGGCGTCGACCGCATCCTGTCGTTGCTCGACCGACTCAAGATCCGGGCGACCTTCTACATCCCCGGCTGGACGGTGGTGAACCACCTGGCTCCCTGCCGGCGCATCCGCGACGCGGGACACGAGATCGGCGCGCACGGCAACGTGCACGAGGCCGTCGGCATGCTCGACGAGACGCAGGAGAAGCGCGTGCTGCAGGAGCAGCTCGCCATCCTCGAGGACCAGCTCGGCGTCAGGCCGACGGGCTACCGCTCGCCATCGTGGGACGTGAACGTGTGGACGCCCGGGCTGCTGAAGCAGCACGGGTTCCTCTACGACAGCTCGCTCATGGGCAACGACGTCCCGTACGAGCTCGACACACCCGACGGCCCGCTCACCGAGGTCCCCGTGCAGTGGATCATGGACGACGCGCCGCTGTTCCGCCACGTGTACGGCGCCACCAACGCAATCGCGGATCCCGCGCGTGTCTTCAACCTCTGGTCCACGGAGTTCGCGGGCATCCACAGGGAGCACGGCTGCTTCGTGCTCACGTGCCATCCCTGGGTGAGCGGCCGCGCCTCCCGCATCGCGCTCATCGAGGACCTGGTGCGCTTCATCCGCCGCCAGCGCGGCGTCTGGTTCGCCACCTGCGAAGAAATCGCCCGCTGGCACACCACCCGCCGCTGAGCCGCTAGCCCGGAGAACTTGCCGCCGTTCCAGCGCGGGCTCCGCCCGCGCAATGCTCTCCGTTCGAGCGCGGGCTTCGCCCGCGCAATCCTTCCTGGGGGAGGCATCGGAGGGGGCCACCGAGGCCCCCTCCGAAGTCAAAGCCCGATCGCCCGCGCCACCGTCTCCAGGTGCAGCGCGGCGTTGCCGCAATCGAGGCTGGCCGCGTGGATGCGCTTGTGCAGCCGGTGGAGCGGATGCTCGTCGCAGTAGCCGATGGCGCCGAAGATCTGGTGGCCGCGGCGCGCGACGGCGAGACAGGCCTCGCCCGCGTACGCCTTGGCCATGGCGACGTCGGCGTCGGCCGGCGCGCCCTCGCTCGCCTTCCACGCCGCCGCGTAGAGGAGTCCGCGCGCGGCGTCCACGTCGCGCACGAGGTCGGCGCACGCGTGCTGGATGGCCTGGTAGCCGCCGATCGGACGCCCGCCCTGGACCCGCGTCCTCGCGTGCTCGACGGTCAGCTCGAGGATCCGCTGGGCCCCACCCACCATCTCCGCGGTGCGTGCGAGCGCCCCGGCCTGGAAGGCGCGCGCCAGGCGCTCCCGGCCGGCGCCGGCGGGGGCGATGTGGTCCTCGGCGTTCACCATCACGCCGTCGAAAACGACCTCGAACAGCGGCTCCACGCCGATGCCGTCGAGCGGGAACCGCGCCACGCCCGGCCGGTCGGTCGGCACGAGCAGGGGGGTGAGGTCGTCGTCGGCCCGCGCGACGACGACGAGCGCGTCGGCGACGTCGGCCGCCTCCACGAAGAGCTTGTGTCCCGTGAGCCGGCCCGCCGGGTCGACCTTCAGCGTGATCCGATCGGGGTCGCACGAGCCGCCGTCGTCGAGGACCGCCACGCCGACGATCTGCTCACCGGCCGCCATGGCCGGGAGCAGCCGCTTGCGCTGGTCCGCGGTGCCCGAGAGCAGCAGCGACGTCGCCACCACCGCGCTGGCGACGAAGGGACCCGGCGCGCCGGCGCGGCCCATCTCCTCGACGAGGAGCACGACGTCGAGCACCGAGCCGCCGCTGCCGCCGTGCTCGGGCGGGATCAGGAGTCCCGGCCAGCCGAGCGCGGCCATCTGCCGCCAGAGATCGGCGTCGCCGGCGTGCGCCTTCAAGAACTCGCGCGCGGTGACGGCGAGAAGCTGCTGGGCGGGGGAGGGACGGAAGTCCACGTCAGCCCCGCCTCGGCTCGGCCGGGAGCCCCAGCCCCCGCACGGCCACCGTGGTGCGCAGCACCTCGGCCGTGCCGCCGGCGATCGTGTGGCCCAGGCTCGTGAGGTACGCGTGCGCGATCTCGCCGTCGAGCCGTGCCTCGCGCGAGCCGGCGCGGAGCGGCGACCACGGCCCCAGCAGCTCCATGCCGAGCTGCGCGAGCTTCTGACCCGTCTCGTCCGCGTAGACCTTGGCCACCGCCGTCTCGTAGCTGATCGCGGCCCCGTCGCGCAGCAGGCAGGCCGCGCGGTAGAAGAGCAGCCGCAGTGCCGCGATCTCGGTGGTCATCGCCGCCAGCCGCCGACGCACGACCGGGTCGCGCGCGAGCGGGACGCCGCCCGCGCACGTCGTCCTGGCGTGCTCGACCAGCCG
>DASUPA010000118.1:0-3206 GCA_036276335.1 Candidatus Methylomirabilota bacterium
CGACCACCCCGAGGTCGGCACGCTGACGCTGCCCGGGTCGTCGCTGCTGTTCGCCCAGACCCCGACGCAGGACGTCGGCCCCGCGCCCACGCTGGGACAGCACACCGACGCCGTGCTGCGCGGCGCCGGCTACGACGACGCCGCGCTGGCCGACCTGCGCGCGCGAAAGGTCATCCGGTGAGCAGCTACGAGGCGATCCGCTACGCCGTCGCCGACCACGTGGCCACGATCACGCTGCACCGCCCCGACGTGCACAACGCGATGAACGACGTCATGCGCCGCGAGCTCACGGGCTGCTTCGAGGGGCTGCTCGGTGACGACGACGTCAAGGTCGCCGTGGTCACCGGCGCCGGCGACCGGGCATTCTCCGCCGGCGCCGACATCCGCGAGTTCGTCGAGCCGTTGCCGGCGGTGAGGTTCCGCGAGCAGCGCCGCCGCGTGGAGTTCCGCCAGGTGATGGACCGCTGTCCCCAGCCGATCATCGCCGCCATCAACGGCTTCGCCCTCGGCGGCGGGCTCGAGCTGGCGCTCGCGTGCGACATCCGCATCGCCGCCGCCGGCGCCACGCTGGGGCTCACCGAGATCAACCTGGCGATCATCCCGGGCGGCGGCGGCACGCAGCGGCTGCCGCGCCTGGTGGGCCGCGGCAAGGCGCTCGAGATGATCCTCACCGGCGCGCGCGTCCCGGCCGACGAGGCGCTGCGCATCGGCCTCGTGGAGCACGTGGTGCCGGCCGGCGAGGCCCTGAAGGCCGCCACCGAGCTGGCGCGCACGATCGCCGCCAAGGCCCCGGTGGCCCTGCGCTACGCCAAGGAGGCGGTGGTGAAGGGCCTCGAGCTGCCGCTGGCCGACGGCCTGCGGCTCGAGGGCGATCTCTCCACGCTCCTGCGGACCACCGAGGACCGCGTGGAGGGCGCCCGGGCGTTCCTGGAGAAGCGCGCGCCGCGCTGGACCGGGAGGTAGCGCTGCCGTTCGCGTATTACGCGCGACTCTCCCGCGCGCAGCAGGCCGTCTACCGCAAGAGCGACGCCGTCACGGAGGTCCGGCTGCCGCGCCCGGCGCTGCTCTATGCGGCCGTGGACGCGCTCGAGGCGGCGCTGGCGAGCGAGGAGCGGGCGGCCACGCAGGAGGCGACCGAGCGGCTGATCCGCGGCCTGCTCGAGATGCTGCGGCTGCCGCCGGTGCGCGTGGAGGTGCTGGCCGCCCGCCCGCACGCGCGCTGGGGCGAGCTGCACGGCCTGTACACGGCCGAGCGCGGCCGGACCCCGAAGATCCAGCTGTGGATGCGCACCGCCAAGCAGAAGCGCGTCGTGGCGTTCCGCACGTACGTTCGCACGCTCCTGCACGAGGTGGGACACCACGTCGACTACACGGGCATCCGGCTCGCCGAGTCGTACCATACCGAGGGCTTCTACAAGCGCGAGTCGAGTCTGTTCCACCAGCTCGTGACGGACAGGAGGGCGCCGATGCCGACCATGGAGGAGTACGCCAGGCAGCCGCGGGAGCAGCGCGTCGAGCGCCTGGAGCGCACGGCCGACGAGCTCGCGGCCGCCATTCGCGGGCAGAGCGACGCCGCGCTGTCGCGGCGGCCCGACGGCAAGAACTGGGCGGCCAAGGAAGTGGTCTGCCACCTGCGCGACGCCGAGGAGCTCTTCATGGTGCGCTTCGAGACGATCATGGCCGCCGACGACCCCAGGCTGACGGGCCTCGATCCCGACCGCTGGGCGCAGGAGCGGCAGTACCTCAGGAACGACGCTGCCGAGGCCGCGAGCGCGTTCCGCCGCCGGCGCGAGGAGACGCTGGCCTTCCTGAGGACGCTCGAGCCCGACCACTGGAAGCGGGGCGGCATCCACCCCGTGCGCGGCCGCTTCACGCTGGACGACTTCCTCACGCTGCTGGCGTGGCACGACGACAACCACCTGGACCAGCTGCGGCGCGCGCTGGCGGGGAGGGCCTGAGGGCTCAGCGGAACTGGGGCGCGATCTCCTTCATGAAGCGGTCGAGCGCCGGCCGCGGATCCTTCATGAACAGCGTCGGCACGAAGAGCGTCTCGACGCCGGCCTCCCGCAGTCGGCCCAGCGTGTCGCGGATCTCCCCGGACGAGCCGGCCAGCATGGTGTCGCGCGCGACCGCGTCCGTCATGCCGAACCGCTTCGTGAGCGCCGTGTGGAGCCGGTCGACCTCGGCGCGCTCATCCGCGAAGAGCAGCGCCATGTTCGCCGAGCGGATGATCGACTTCGGGTCGCGGCCGGCCGCCCGGCAGTAGCCGTCGAGGAGCGCGCCCTTGCGACCGAGCACGTCGGGACCGCCCCACACGTTCCAGTGGTCGGCGTGCCGCGCCACGATCCGCAAGGTCACCTTCTCGCCGCCGCCGCCGATCATGAGCTCGGGATGGGGCCGCTGCACGGGCTTGGGCGCCAGCGGCGCGTCCGTGAGCTGGTAATAGCGTCCCTTGAAGTGGCTGCGCTCCTGCGTCCACAGCATCTTCAGCACCTGACACGCCTCGTCGAGGCGGGCCAGCCGCTCCTGCACCGTGTAGAACGGGATGCCGTACGCCTCGTGCTCGTTCTGCTGCCAGGCCGCGCCGAGGCCGCAGACGAGGCGGCCGCCGGAGACGATGTCGACCTGCGCCGCCATCTTGGCGAGCACCGCCGGATGGCGGTAGGTGTTGCCGGCCACGATCGTGCCGATGCGCATGCGCGGGACCAGCGGCGCGAGCGCCGCGAGCGTGGTCCAGCACTCCATCACGTCGCCGGCCTTGTCGGGCGTGTTCGGCATGAAGTGGTCGGTGACGCACGCGGCGTCCCAGCCGCTGCGGTCCGCGTGGATCCAGAGATCGCGCACGGCGTCCCACGTGGTGAGGCCGAGCCCGGTGAAGATCGCAAAGCGCATCGGTGGCTCCCTCCGAGAGGTCGGGTCAGTAGGGGCGGTAGCTGCGAGGGTCCGGCGGCGGAGGCGGCACGTCCGCGGCGCGGTCCCCCCGCGAGGGTTTGACGTCCACCCAGCCCCTGGCGCGCATGCACGCCTCGTCGAGCGAGCCGCGCCTGGAGCAGGCGGCGTGGTCGCGCTGGAACTCGGCCGTGGTATAGCTCTGGTTGACCTTCATCCACTGCGTCTCGCTGTGGGAGCAGCCGGCCAGCACGCCGGCGGCCAGGAGCGAAGCCAGGAGCGGCGGCCGGGGCAGCATTGCGCCGCATTGTACCGGG
>DASUPA010000119.1:0-17265 GCA_036276335.1 Candidatus Methylomirabilota bacterium
GTAGGCGCTGCCGGGATGGATGCGCGAGCCGAAGGTCAGCGGTCCCGCGCAGGTGGCCTTGACCGCGCGCTGCGTGCTGGCGCGCAGGAACTCGAAGTCCTTGACGAGCCCCAGCCCGGTGGGCGGCAGCTCGATCCGGCCGACCGCCTCGTAGCGCTGCTGCTGGTCGTAACCCCACGGGCCGGCCTTCCGGCGCACGGGCAGCGGCGCGATGTTCTTGATGATGCGGTAGTAGGTGTCCACGTACCCGTCCGTGCGCCGGACCTCGCCGTCGGTGATGATGTCGATCCCGGCGGACTCCATGTCGCGGATCACCGTGTGCACGGCGTCGTCGAACATCTCCTCCATGTCGGCCGGCCCCATCTCCCCGGCCTCCCAGGCCTTCACGGCGGTGAACCACCAGCCGGGCTTGCCGTGCGAGCCGACGACGGACGTGGGCAGAATCGGCAACGCGCTCATGACGCTCTCCCTCCGATGACGCGCAGGACGGCCGCGTCGCGGTGCGCCTCCTCGAGGCTCCCCGCGAAGACGATCTCGCCGCGCTCGATGACGTACAGCCGGCTCGCGAAGGCCGGCACGTGGTGAATGTTCGACTCGGCCAGCAGCACGCCGGGCCCGAGCCGGGTGATCGCCGCGATCGACTCCGCGATGGACGGGATGACGGCGGGCGACAGTCCCTCGAACGGCTCGTCGAGCAGCAGCAGCTCGGCGTCGAGCGCCAGCGCCCGCGCGATCGACAGCATCTTGCGCTCGCCTCCGGAGATCTGCGTCCCGCCGCGCGCGGCGTAGGCCCGCAGCCGCGGAAAGACCTCGTACGCCAGCGCGATCCGCTCGCCGGCCGGCCGCGCGGTGGGTCGCGTCCAGGTCGCGATCTCGATGTTCTCGGCCACCGTCAGGTCGGCGAAGATCTCGCTCTCCTCGGGGGCGAAGCCGATCCCGCGCCCCGCGATCACGTGGGTGGGGAGCCCGCCGATGGGCTCGCCCTTGAAGACGACGGCGCCCGCGCTGGGGCGACGGTAGCCCATCACCGTCCGCAGCGTCGTCGTCTTGCCGGCGCCGTTCCGGCCGACCAGGCAGACGACCTCGCACGGCTCCACGCGGAGGCTCACCCCCCGCAAGATCTGGCTCGACTGGATGTGCACGTCGAGGCCGTCGATCCGCAGCAGGCTCATCGCGGCCTGCCCAGCACGGTGGCGACGACCTCGTCGTCGGCCCGGATGGCGTCCGGCGTCGCGTCGGCCAGCACGCGGCCCTGGTGCAGCGCCACGATGCGGTCGGAGTAGGCGAAGACGATGTCCATGTCGTGCTCGACCTGGATGATGCCCTTCACGCCGATCCGGCGGGCCGCCTGCACGAGCGTCTCCATGATCGCCGTCTTGTCGCGCGTGCTGACGCCGCTGGTCGGCTCGTCCATCAGGATGACCTCGGGCCGGAGGGCGAAGGCGCTGGCCACGTCGAGGAGCTTCTTGTCTCCCTGCGGGAGCGTGCGCGCGAGGCGCGGGAGCTTCTCGGCGAGCCCGAAGAGCTCGGCGACCTCGGCCACGCTGTCGGCCACCTCGGCGTCGCGCGCGAGGGACGCGAACGGCCGCGCCCCCCGCCCGAGGCGGGCGAGCGCGGGCACGGCGAGCGTCTCGGCCACCGTGAGCGCGGGGAACACGTTGACCAGCTGGAACGAGCGGGCCATGCCGAGCGCGGCCAGGCGCACGGGCCCGACCCCGGCGACGTCCCGGCCCTTGAAGACGACGCTGCCGCTGGTCGGCCGCAGCAGGCCGGTCAGCACGTTGACGAGCGTCGTCTTGCCGGCGCCGTTGGGGCCGATGATCGACACGAACTCGCCGCCCCGCAGGGCCATGGTCACGCCGCTCAGCGCCTGCACGTCGCCGTAGCGCTTCACCACGTCGCGCGCCTCCAGCAGCGGCGTCACGCGTCCGCCCGGCGGGCGAGCAGCCCCATGAGCCCGTGCGGCAGGAAGATCACCACCGCGGCCAGCACGGCGCCGAAGACGAAGCGCCAGTACTGGGTGACCGACATCACCTGGTCCTGGAGGAAGATGAACACGAAGGCGCCGACCACCGGTCCGAAGAAGTGGCCGAAGCCGCCCAGCAGCAGCATGAAGACGAGATTGCCCGAGTGCGTCCAGTAGGCCAGCGTCGGCGCCGCCAGCCCGGTGGGTACCACGAGCAGCACGCCGCCGGCGGCGCCGAACACCGCGGCGATGACGAAGGCGTAGAAGCGATAGCGGCGCACCCGCACCCCGACGTACTCGGCCTTGTCCGCGTTCTCGCGGATCGCCCGCAGCGACAGCCCGAGCGGCGAGCGCACGATCCGCCACATCACGACGGCGGCCACCAGGCACAGGGCCAGCGAATAGTAATAGTAGGGCCCGATCAGGTACGCCGTCTTGTCCAGCTCGCCGAAGCCCTGGCCGAGCAGGCTCGGGCGCGCGACGGGCATGCCCTCGTCGCCGCCGGTCAGCGCGTAGAACTTGTAGAGGAACGAGTAGAAGAGCATCCCGAAGGCGAGGGTCAGCATGCCGAAGTAGATCTTCACGTAGCGCACGCAGAGCCAGCCGACCGGGACGGCGATGACGGCGGCGGCCACCAGCGCGACCGCCAGCATGGCCTCCAGCGAGCGGACCCCGAGCGTGCTGCCGAGGTAGGCCGCCGTGTAGCCCCCGACGGCGAGGAACAGGGCGTGGCCGAACGAGAGCAGCCCGGTGGTGCCGAACAGGAGGTTGAGGCCCAGGAGCGCGACGCTGTAGCCGAAGAACGGCAGCATGAGCGTGGCGTAGTAGTCGCGCCCCAGGAGCGGCACCGCGGCCGCGGCGGCCACGGCGGCCGCGAGCGCGAGGCGTCCGGTCACGCCGTCGCCCGCGCGAAGAGCCCGGTCGGACGGAAGAGCAGGACGGCGATCACGATGAGGTAGACGGCCAGCATCTCGGCTTCCGGGTAGACGGAGATGGCGACCGCCTTCAGCACGCCGACGACGAGCGCGCCGACGAAGGCGCCGCGCATGCTTCCGAGCCCGCCGATGACGACGACCGCGAACGCCTCCACGATGAGCTCGATGGCCATCTCGTTCACGGCGGCCCCGGCCGGGATGACGAGCGCCCCGCCCACCGTGCCGAGCACGAGCCCGAGCGTGAAGACACGCGTCGAGATCCGCCCCATGTCGACGCCGAGCGCCTGCGCCATCCCCCGGTTCTCCGCGGCCGCCCGCACGATGCCGCCGAACCGGCTCCGCGTGAGGAGCAGGCCCATGCCGGCCGCGATGGCGAGGCCGGCGGCGATCACGATGAAGTTGTAGACGGGGACGGTGGCGGTGCCGAGGCGGACCTGCCCGTAGGTGAGGTAGACGCCGGCCATCTGGTAGGGCGCGGCGCCCCAGACGAACCGGATGACGTCCTCGAGCATCAGGACGAGCGCGAAGGTGAGGAGCAGCTGGAACGCCTCGTCGCGATCGTAGATCGTCCGCAGCAGCCGCTCCAGCGGCGGGCCGAGCACGCCGAGGGCGAGGCCGCTGGCGACCAGCACCGGCAGGAACAGCGGCGCCGGCACCCCGGCCGCCAGCGCGGCGTTCACGGCGGCGATCCCCGTGTAGGCGCCGAGCGCGTAGAACGAGCCGCAGGCCAGGTTCAGGATCTTCTGCACCCCGAACACCAGCTGCAGCCCCGCCGCGACGAGAAACAGCGCGGCGGCGTGGAACACGCCGCCGAGCACGAGGTTGAGGGCCTGGGTCACCGCGCGTCGATCAGACCGTCCAGGAGCTGATCCAGTCGTAGAGACCCATGCCGCTCGGCTTCTGGATCTGCTTGGTGGACATCGCCTCGACCGATTCGAGCGTGACGAAGTCGTGCTTGTTCTTGTGGGTCGAGATGCCCTGGAAGTACGTCGCCTCCATGATGTGGTCGGCGCGGTAGCCGCGACGGCCCGAGAGCGACTCGACCTCGATCCCCGCGAGCGCGCCGGCGACCTGCTCCACGGTCGGCCACGTGCCTCCCGCCGCCCTGGCGGCCTTCTCGACCGCCGCCTTGTACGCGACGACGGTGAAGTAGCCGTGATCGGACTCGTAGTTCGGCCACTCCCGGAACTTCTCCTGATGCCAGCGCGTGAACTCCTTCGAGAGCGGGCTGGCCTTGGGATCGTCGAAGTAGAGGGAGTTGTAGCCCAGGATCATGCCCTCGGGGCTGAACGCCTTCTTCAGCTGCTCGTGCACGCCGCCCGCCGTCGTCATCACGAGCTTCGTGGACGCGGTGAGCCCGGCCGCGTGCGCCTGCTTCAGGAGTATCGGCGCGTCGCCCGACCAGAACGAGCAGAAGATGAGGTCGGGCTTCGCCTGCTGCAGGGTGGCCACGTGGGAGGTGAAGTTCGTCTCGCCGAGCTTCGGCCACAGCTCCACGACGGGCGTCACGTTCATGCCGTACTTCTTCATGATGGCGAGGAACGCCGCCCAGTTGTCGCGCCCGTAGGAGTAGTCGTTGTTGATGCCGGCGACCGTCTTGATCCGGCCCTTGAATCGTCGCGCGGCGAGGATCGACGCCATCACCGCCTCGGCCTCGTTGTCGACGCTGCGGAAGGCGTACCGCGGCTTCGGGATCGTCTCCTCCACGCCCTTCTGGGTGGTGCCGTCCCACATCAGCAGCAGCCGCTTCTCCTCCTCGGCGGCCGGGCCGATGGCGAGCCCGACGCCCGTGGAGACCACGCCGGTGACGACGTCGACCTTCTGCTGCAGCACGAGCTTGCGGAACCGCTCGACCGTGTCCTTGGGGTTCGACTCCTCCTCGACGACCAGCTCGACCTTCCGCCCCAGGATGCCGCCGCCGGCGTTGATCCGCTCGACCGCCCACTGGGTCCCTCGCAGCCCCGACTCGCCGACGGGCGCCGTCACGCCGGCCTTCGCGGCGAGGACGCCGATCTTCACGGGGCCGGACTGGGCGAAGGCGGGAACCGGGGAGAGCCGCACCGTGGCGCCCGCCGCCGCGGCGGCGCCCGATACCTTGAGGAACTGCCGGCGTGTGATCCGCATAACTCCTCCTTGAGTGGCCCGGCACCCGTGCCGGGGCGCGCCATTCTAGCGCGCCTGCAGAGAAAGGGGGAACGGGGGTCTTGGTGCTAAGATCGCAAACGTACTACGTCACGCATCCCGGGGGGCGTCGTGCACGTCAGGTTCTGGGGAACGCGCGGTTCCATCGCCTCACCCGGCGATCGCACGTCCCGTTTCGGCGGCAACACCTCGTGCGTGGAGCTTCGGGCGCCCGACGGGACGATCATCGTGCTGGACTGCGGGACGGGCGCGCGCGAGCTCGGGCTGTACCTCCTGCAGACGATGCCCCAGCCGCTCCGTCTGCACCTCTTCATCGGCCACACGCACTGGGACCACATCCAGGGCTTCCCGTTCTTCGTTCCCGCCTTCGTCCCGGGCGCGGAGCTGAACGTCTACGCGCCGCTCGGCTTCCAGCAGAGCCTCGAGGAGGCGATGGCGGGGCAGATGGAGTACTCGTACTTCCCCGTCAAGCTGCGCGACCTGCGCTCGCGCATCCACTTCACCGAGCTCGAGGAAGGCTTCTTCCGGGTGGGCGGCGTCCTCGTCGAGACGCAGTACCTGAACCACACCGCGCCGACCATCGCCTACCGGCTGTCCGCCGGCGGCGCCACCGTCGCCTACGTGACCGATCACGAGCCGTTCTGGAAGCCGGAGCAGGGGGTCTCGCATCACCCGGGCGATCAGCGTCACGTCGCCTTCATGCACGAGGCGGACCTGGTCATCCACGACGCGCAGTACACCGAGGACGAGTACCGCGGCCGTGTGGGCTGGGGCCACGCCACGCCGGAGTACGCGGTCGACGTCTGCCTCGCCGCCGGCGTGAAGCGCCTGGCGCTCTTCCATCACGACCCGACGCACGACGACACGCAGATGGTGGCGATCGAGGCGGCGGCGCGCACGCGCGTCGCCGACGCGGGCGGGGCGATGGAGGTGTTCGCGGCGCGCGAGGGCATGACGCTCGATGTCACCGGGGTGCATCGCGTCGAGCGCGTGACCGACGGCTCGGCGCTCCGGCGGCGGCTCATCGCGGGCTCGCGGGTGCTGGTGGTCATGCCCGACGAGACGCACGTGGCCACGATCGAGGAGACGCTCGCCGAGGACGGGATCCTCGCGCTGCCGGTGCCGGACATGCGCGCCGCCGTCACGCGCGGCTCGGAGCACATGCCGGACCTCGCGGTGATCGACGCCGACCTGCCGGCCGCCGTCGGCCTCGACCTGCTGCCGGCGTTCCGCACGCGGATGGGCCGCGAGCACTTCCCGGTGATCCTCCTCGCCGCCGACCCGGAGGCCCGGCTGAATCGCGCGGACGACTGGGCGACCGACTACCTGCCCAAGCCCTACAGCCCGCCGATGCTGCGCGCCCGCGTGCGGTCCTGGCTCGCCCGGACGCTGATCGACGACGGGGCGGCCGGCCACGGCGCGACCGCCGAGGCGATGGCCGACCCGCGCGAGGAGCGCGTGGCGTCGCATGCGGTGCTGGCCAGCATGCTCGCCAGCGTGCCGCTCTTCTCCAAGTGCACCGACGAGCAGCTCGGCACCCTGGTCAGCCACGCCACCGAGCAGGTCTACCCGTCCGGGTACATCCTGACCCGCCAGGGCGAGCCGCCGGAGAATCTCTGGGTGCTGTTCTCGGGACGCGTGCGCGTCGTGGAAGCGACCGCCGACGGGCAGTCCGAGATGCTGCTCGGCGAGCTCGGCAAGGCCGAGGTCTTCGGCGAGGTGGGCATCCTCCGCGACCAGCCGCGCTCGGCCACGATCATCGCGGTGGATCGCACGCACTGCCTCGTGCTGCGCCGGCGCGACTTCCTCAAGGTGCTCGGCGAGTCGCCCGACCTGGCCACCGGCCTGCTTCGCGTCCTCGCCTCCCGGCTGTACGAGGCCGACCGCCGGCTCGCCCGGTACGCGCCGGATCCGCTGACGGGGCTGGCCAGCCGGCGCTCGTTCCACGAGCACTACCGTCGTCTCGCGGCCGGCGCGCGGCGGCGCAAGACGGGGCTGCTGCTCCTCGCCATCGACGTCGTCAACCTGAAGGGCGTGAACGACGCCTTCGGCTACGGGCTCGGCGACGAGGTCCTGCGCACGGTGGCCGACGCCCTGCTGGAGGCCACGCGCAGCAGCGACATCATCGCCCGCTACGGCGGCGACGAGTTCGCCGCCCTCCTCCTGGACGCCCAGCCGAAGGACACCGAGGTCATCATCGCGCGCGTGAACGACAAGCTGGTTGCCCTCGCCGCCCAGCGCCGGCTGCCCGTCCCGATCGAGTGCTCGACCGGCATCGCCTGGAGCCTTGCGCCGCCCGAGAGCGCCGACGAGTTCCTCCGCGAGGCGGATCAGGACATGCAGCGGAAGCGCCAACCGACCTAAAAGAGAGGCGAAGCGGAGTCCGAGGGGGGCCACGACTCCGCCGGGGGGTCCGAGCCGTATTCCGAGGGGCGCCACGGCTCCGCCGAGGCGTCCCGAGCCGCCAGTGGGGGGCTTGGGGGGCGCCCGGAGCCCCCCCATCTAGCGGTGGCGCTTGCGGGCGATGAAGGCGCGGATGCGCTCGCGCGCAGCGGCGCCGGTGCGCAGCGACGCCCCGTATGCCTCCGGCTCGCGTCCCAGCCGGCCGGCGCGGATGCCGGCCACGATCTCCTTCGTCGCGGCCAGGCCCTCGCTGGGGGAGCGTGCGATCTCGGCCGCCCACGTCCGGGCCGTCTCCCGGAGCGTCGGCGGCGCGACGACGCGGTTCACGAGGCCCATGCGCAGCGCTTCCGTCGCGTGGATCGTGCGGCCGGTCAGCAGGAGGTCGCGGCCGTGGTTGCCGCCCGCGACGTCGAGGAAGCGGGCGATGCCGTAGCCCGGGTTGAACCCGAGCGTCACCTCGGGCAGGCCGAACCGCGCGCGGTCGGAGGCGAGCCGGAGATCCTGGGCGACCGCGAGCATGAGACCGCCGCCCAGCGCGTGACCGTCGATCACCGCCATGGTCACCTGCGGCAGCGTCGAGAACCGGTCCATGATCACCGCCCACCGGCGGCTGATCGCCTCCGCGTCGGCGGGCGTGAGGTCCTCCATCTCGGCGATGTCGTTGCCGGCGCAGAACGCGCGGCCGCGCCCCTCCACGAGGAGCACGCGGACGTCGTCCAGCGCCGCCAGTCGATCGAACGCCGCCTCGAACCCCTCGGCCATCGACCGGTTCAGCGCGTTGAGCGCGTCGGGCCGGTCGAGGGTGAGACAGGCGACGCCGTCGCCGAGCACGTCCAGGAGGACGGTGCCGCTCATCCTGACGGCACCCGGCGTCGGAGCCACGCGAACAGGCCGACGCCGACGCCGGCGACCGCGGCCGCGGTGGCGCCCGCCGCCGGCCAGAAGTTCGTCCGGAAGAACGGCACCTGGAAGAAAGGCGACCGGCGGTCCGAGGGCACGAGCGTGCCGTCGAGGAGGCCGTCGACGATCGCCATCGCCTCGGTCATGAGGACCTCCGTCGTCGCGCGGGCGAACCGGGGATCGGCGAGCGCGGGGTGGCCGACGTACCCCGGGCCGCCGTTCTTGACCGCGTAGTTCGGCACCACGCGGCGTGGCCACGCGTAGCGCGCGGGCGGCAGCGTGCGGTACGTCTCGTCGACCAGGTCCGGGCGCAGGAGCAGCATCAGCGACGTTTCCCACCAGCCGCCGTGCGCGTCCTCGGCGAAGGCGCGCCGCTCGTCCGGCGTGAGGGCGCGCCCCAGCGCCGTCTCGATCTTGCCGATGTAGCGGCCTCGCATGAACTCCCAGGCGAGGTGGCCGGTGAACGACGTCATGGTGATGCCGTGACGCCGCGTCACCGTCGCCGCCGCCTCGTCGAGCGCGGCCAGGTGCCCGGGCCCGCCGTGGCCGTTGGCCACCAGGATGTAGCGAAAGCCGGCGCGCGCGAAGGCCTCGCCGTAGTCCACGAGCGCGTCGCGGACGACGCGCTGCCGCACCGAGACGGTGCCGACCGTCTCGAACGTGAACGAGCCGAGGTGCAGCGTCGGCGCGAGCACGACCGACCACAGGGGCCGCGTGTGCACGAGCCGCCGGGCGATGGTCTCGGCGAAGTGGCGCGCCGCGAACGCGTCGACGCCGACGGGCAGGTGCGGCCCGTGCGTCTCGAGCGGGCTCAGGGTCAGGACGATGACCGTGCGGGATCGGTCGAGCGCGTCGAGCGCCGGGGTGGACATCTCCTCGAGCAGGTGGACGCTCAAAAGCTGCTTCCTTTCGTGGCCGCGAGCCATTCGGACTTGGCGCGCTCGAGCTCGGCCAGGATCTCCGCGCGCTCGGCGACGAGCCGGCGTGCCGCGGCCGCCTGCGTCACCGCCAAAACGTTGAAGCGCAGCCGGCTCCGGAGACGCCCGGCGCCGGCCAGGTAACGATACGCGATCACGCCCGAGATCGGCAGCGACACGGCGAAGATCACGGCCGCGGTCGAGCCTGCCAGCCGCAGGACGAGCGCCGTCTCGAGGGCGTAGAAGAGGGGATAGGCGACGATCGAGGCCAGCAGGCGGATGGTCGCGTAGTCGGTCTCCTTGCCCGCCAGGCGCTGCGCCAGCATGCGGGGGAGCAGGTAGGGCAGCGCGTTGCCGAGGGCGCCGTAGACGAAGAGCGGGAAGCCGGCCACGGCGTCCCAGGAGTAGACGAGCCGGGCGTGCGCCGGCAGGCGCTCGCGGCGGGCCCGCACCGTGTCGTCGCGCACGCGGTGCTGCGCGAGCAGGGAGCGGTAGGCCTGGATGCGCTGCCACAGCGCCTCCACGCGCGCGGGCTCGCGCGCCTTGAACCAGCCGATGGCCTCGACGATGGACTGCGACAGGCGGAGCGGGTCCACCTGCCGCGGCGCCAGGCCGCGCAGCTCCATGACCTCGCGCGCGAGCACATCGCGGTAGAGCTCCTCGACCGCGCGCAGCAGCCGGGCATCGTCGATGCGCGCGACGTTGACGACCTGGGCCTCCATCGCCTCCTGGAGGTGCGTCGTCAGCGCGTCGATCCCCTTCACGGGGTCCGCGCGATACGCCTCGACGTACGCGCCGACCGGCAGCGGTTCGCCGAAGGAGACGAGCACGCGGGCGCGGAACGACTTGCGCGCCTCGAAGGTGAGGCCGACCGGGATCATGGCCAGCGTGCCCGGACGCGCGGACTCCCAGCCGAGCGCGATGCGCGCGGCGCCGGTCTTGATCCGCTGCACGCGCGCCTCGGCGTGCGTGGTGCCCTCCGGGTAGATCGCCACCACCGCGCCCTGCTCGAACGCCGCCGCGCAGGCGGCGAACATGTCGGCGTTCGGGTCGGGCGCCGCCGGGTCGCGGCCTGCCGCGCCGCGCGCCGAGTCCTGCCGGCGCCACACCGGAATGGCGCCGGCCGCGAGCAGGAACCGGCGGAGAAGCGGGTGGCGGAACAGCGTCGCCGTGGCCAGGTAGTGGACCTTGCGGGCCAGCACGGCGCCGAGCACGAGCGAGTCGATCAGGTTGTTGGGATGGTTCGCGCACAGGAGCACGGGCCCGGCGCGCGGGACCCGCTCGGCGTGCCGCGTGTCGACCGCCTTGAAGAAGAACCACAGCCAGAAGCGGGCGATCGCCCGCACGCTGCGGTAGAAGCGGTCGATGGGCGGCGCCGAGCTCATGGAGTATGATCGCCGCCGTGCTCGACGACCTCGCCGACCTCGTGAACCGCGATGCCTCGCTGGTCCGCCGCGGCCGCTATCTCTCCACGACGTTCCTCGTGGAGACGGGCCCGACCGCCTGGCTGGTGACCGTGCACGAGGGGCGCGTGACCGGGCTCGAGCGCGGACCGTTCCTGATGCGCGCCTGGTCCTTCGCGATCCGGGCCTCCGAGGAGGCGTGGCGCCGCTTCTGGGAGCCCGTGCCCGCCGCCGGCTGGCACGATCTCTTCGCCATGACGAAGGGCGGCCACGCCACCGTCGAGGGCGATCTGCGGCCGCTGATGGCGAACCTCCGCTACGTCAAGGACGTGCTGACCAAGCCCCGGCGGAGCGCCTGAGTGGCGGACGTCGAGCCGATCGTCGGCCGCTATCTCCGGATGACGCGGGCCGGGCGCCTGCACCGCGTGTACTTCGAGGAGGCCGGGCAGGGTATCCCGCTCGTGTGCCTGCACACGGCCGGTGCCGACGGGCGCCAGTTCCGTCATCTCCTGAACGACGCCGAGATCACCCGGCACTTTCGCGTCGTCGCCTTCGACATGCCGTGGCACGGCAAGTCGCTGCCCCCGGTCGGCTGGCAGGACGAGGAGTACACGCTCACCACGCGCGGCTACGTCGACCTGATTCTGACGTTCTGCGCGGCCCTCGGCGTCGAGCGCCCGGTGGTCCTCGGCTGCTCGATCGGTGGCAAGATCGTGCTCGAGCTGGCCCGGCTGCACGCGCGCAGCTTCCGCGCCCTCATCGGGCTCGAGTCCGCGGACTACCAGGCGCCGTGGTACGACGACACCGGCTGGCTGCACCGCCCCGACGTCCACGGCGGCGAGGTCTGCGGCGCGCTGATGTCGGGGCTGATCGCCCCCCAGAGCCCGAGCGAGACGCGCTGGGACACGCTGTGGATGTACATGCAAGGCGGGCCCGGCGTCTTCAGGGGCGACCTGTTCTTCTATCGCGCCGACGGCGACTTCCGCGACCGCGTGGGCGAGATCGACACGACCGCCTGCCCGCTCTACCTCCTCACCGGGGAGTACGACTTCTCGTGCACGCCCGAGGACACGCAGCGGACCGCCGCGAAGATCAAGGGCGCCCGCGTGACCGTCATGAAGGAGATCGGTCACTTCCCGATGAGCGAGAACCCCGCGCAGTTCCGCCGCTACATCGTGCCGGTGCTCGAGGAGATCCGCGCGCGCGGCTGAGCGACGCGCCCGGCGCGTCACGCGTGCTTCCTGGCGTAGCGCCGGAGCAGCGCGTCGAAGTCGTCCACCTCCAGCGCCTCCGCCCACTCGGCGGCCTCGGACTCCGGGCCGTAGGCCTCGCGCATGAAGGCGATCGCGTCCGCCTTGCTCTCGAAGCGGCGCCAGACGTGGCCGGCGCCGCCGCCGGGGCGCCGGAGATGGAAGATCCGGTCGGCGGGGCCCTTCGGCTCGTAGGTGACGCGCTCGCCGAACCGGTCGAGCGTGATCCAGGCCACCGCGATCCCGTGCACGGACAGCACGCGGGCGCGCAGGGACTCCTCGCGCGGCAGCGATTCGATGTCGGTCAGCTGCGGGCCGTAGAAGATCGGCACCGCGTCGGCGGGCACGGAGAGCTGCGGCGCCATCGGCGTGTCGCCGGCCGCGTCGAGCAGGCGCTTGGACTCCTCGCCGACCCAGTACGTCCCGCCGCCCACCAGATCGGCCCACGCCTCCACCACCGAGCCCTTCGGGACCAGCGCCCGCCGGCGGACCATCTCGTCGCCGCCGGCCATGAAGTAGAGATGCCCCATCCGCTCAGGGCACCCGGACCCAGCCTTCCATGAGCCGCCGGGCCGTGCGGTACACCGTCACGCGCTCCGCCCACGGCGTGCCGTTCCGCATCGACACGGCCGCGTCGAGCGGAAGGACGCCCGACGGGTGCGCGAGCCGGACGTCGCCCGGGTGCTTCCGGGCGACCTCGTGCACCACGCTGCCCTCGATTCGCGCGGCGACGGCGAGGCACATGGCGGCGGTCAGGGGAAACGCGCGGTGACAGTTGCCCATCGAGATCGCCCGCGCGAGCACGTCGGAGTCCTCCGCCCCGTACCGGGCGCCGTCGAGGGCGACCGACGCGGTGGGCGGGGCCACGAAGGCGATCTTCGGCACCGCCGCGCTCTCCGGCATGCCCATGCGGGCCGCCGCCTCCGTCCGCAGCTTCTCGAGGCGGCCCGACAGCTCGCGATCGGCGTCGACCGCCTGCGGCGTCTCGGTCCCCGTCAGCCCGAGATCGCGCGCGCGGACGAAGACGACCGGGTTGGTGGCGTCGACGCACGACACCTCGAGCCCGGCGACGACGTCCCGCGCGCGGCCGGTCGGCAGCAGGCGGCCCGTGCCGGCGCCGCCGGGCTCCACGAAGTCCAGCGCGATGCGGGCGCCGCGGCCGGCGACGCCGGCCAGCTCGAAGTCGCCGCGCGTGGCGGCCTCGCCGTCCTCGACCGGCACGTGGGCCACGATCAGCTTCTTCGTGTTGGTGTTGTGGATGCGCACCAGCGTCTCGCCCTCGCGCGCGCTCACCAGGCCCTCGTCGATGGCGAAGGGGCCCACCGCGGACGAGCAGTTGCCGCAGTTGCCCGCGTAGTCCACGGACGGCTTCGTCACCTCGACCTGGGCGAACGTGTAGTCGACGTCGGCGCCGGCGAGCGTCGGCGGGCCGATGAGGCAGGCCTTGGAGAGCGACGAGATGCCGCCGCCCAGACCATCGAGCTGTCGCCCGTACGGATCGGGGCTGCCGAGCGCCGCGAGCAGGATCGCGTCGCGGTCAGCGCCCGCCGGCGGCAGGTCGCGCGCGTGGAACACGAGGCAACGGCTGGTGCCGCCGCGCATGTACACCGCCCGGATCTTCCGCTGCGTCATTGGAGCGACCGGTCGGAGCCCGGCTCGGGCCGCGGGTGGCCTGCCTCAGGTGCGGCGTGGCTACGTCCAGCGTCCGCGCCCGGCGCGGCGCCCGGCTCGGGCCGTGGGTGGGCCGTTCCAGATGCGTCCTGGCTCCGTCCGCCATGCGGGCTGGGTGGGGAGCCGGGAGCTGTCTCGGGTGCGGCGTGGCTGCGCTCGCGGTCACCGCGGGAGCGTGTATGCGCCAGGAGACCGCCGGCGAGGAGGATGTCGCGCTCGCGGGGGGTGAGCGCGCAGGACACGGTGAACGCGACGCCCGTGCGCGTGTTCGTCACGCGAACCTTCTCGCCCGCGGCCAGGGCCGCGCGCAGCCCGTCGAGCCGCAGCCGGTCGTCCCGCGCGATGCCGTCGTAGGCGGCCGGGTCGTCGAAGACCAGCGGCGCCACGCCCCAGTTGATGAGGTTCGCGCGGTGGATGCGGGCGAACGACTTGGCGAGCACGGCGCGCACGCCGAGCAGCATCGGCGCCACCGCCGCCGACTCGCGCGACGAGCCCTGACCCCAGTGCTCGCCGCCGACCAGGACGCCGCGCCCCGCCGCCTTCGCGCGGCCGACGAAGTCGGCGTCGACGTTGCGGAAGGTGAACTCGGCGATGGCCGGCATGTTGGACCGGAACACCAGCACCGCGGAGCCGGAGGGCGAGATGTCGTCGGTGGAGACCTTGTCGCCGAGCTTCAGGAGCACCGGCGCCTCGAGCGTCTGCGGAACGGGTTCGCCGAGCGGGACCGGCTTGATGTTGGGCCCGCGCACGATCTCGCCGCCCCCGTCGGGCGCCACCAGGCCGACCTCGGACGCCGCGAACTTCGGCGGCAGCCGCACGGGCGCCTCCGCGCCGAGCGAGCGCGGATCGGTGATGACGCCGGTGAGGGCCGAGGCGGCCGCGACCGTCGACGAGCAGAGGTAGACCTCGTCGCCCTTCACGCCGCTGCGCCCGGGGAAGTTGCGGTTGAACGCCCGCAGGCTCTTCGTCCCTGTCGCCGGCACGTGACCGATGCCGGCGCACGACCCGCACGTCGACTCCGAGACGGTCGCGCCGGCCGAGATCAGGTCGGCCAGCAGGCCCTCGCGCGCCATCGTCTCGAGGACGCGGTGGCTGCCCGGAAACAGGACGAACGAGACCGACGGGTGGACCCGGCGGCCGCGGAGCACGTTCGTCACCGACGCCATGTCGTGCCAGGAGCCGTTCGTGCACGAGCCGACCATCACCTGCTCCACGGCCGTGCCGGCGACCTCCTCGATCGGGACGACACGATCCGGCGACCCGGGCAGGGCCACGAGCGGGCCGATGCCGGACAGGTCCAGCTCGATCTGGTCGTCGTAGGTCGCGTCGGGGTCGGCGGCGACGGGCCGCCAGTCGTCCGGGCGGCCGAGCCGGGCCATGTACGAGCGCGTCACCTCGTCGCTGGGGAAGACGCTCGTGGTGAGGGTGAGCTCGGCGCCCATGTTCGCGATGGTCATCCGCTGCGCCAGGAGGAGACTCGCCACCCCCGGTCCCGCGTACTCGAAGATCTTGCCGGCGCCGCCGCGCACGGACAGGCGGCGCAGGAGCTCGAGGATCACGTCCTTCGCGGTGACCCACGGACGCAGCGCGCCCGTCAGCCACACGCGGACCACCGCGGGCATCGTGAGGAAGTACGGTCCGCCGCCCATCGCCACCGCGACGTCCTGCCCGCCCGCGCCGATCGCCAGCATGCCGGCCGCGCCGCACAGGACCGTGTGGCTGTCGGTGCCGAGCAGCACGTCTCCGGGGACCGAGAACGACTCGACGTGCACCTGGTGGCAGATGCCGTTGCCCGGCTTCGAGAAGACCGCGCCGTACTTGCGGGCCGCCGTCTGCAGATACCGGTGGTCGTCGGAGTTCCGGGAGTCGACCTGGTAGACGTTGTGGTCGATGTAGACGACGGCGCGACTCGGCACCACGCGCGGGAAGCCGAGGGCCTCGAACTGCAAGAACGCCATCGTCCCGTTCGTGTCCGTCAGCAGCACCTGGTCGACGGAGATGCCGATCTCCTCGCCGACCACGGGCTTGCCGGCGACCAGGTGCGCCTCGATCAGCTTGCGGGCGAGGCTCCGGGCTCCGGGAGCGATGGCGCTAGCTCGTCTCGGGCCACGGGTGGCCCGTTCCGGAGGCGGCGTGGCGGCGTTCCGCGGTCATCGCGTCGCGACCGCCACGAACGTACGGCGCGCCGGACCCACGTAGTCGGCGCGCGGGCGGATCAGCCGGTTGTCGTCGTGCTGCTCGATGATGTTGGCGCTCCAGCCCGCGATGCGCCCGGCGGCGATGACGGGGGTGAACAGGTCCACCGGGATGCCGAGCGAATAGAAGAGGGGTGCCGAGTAGAAGTCGACGTTGGGGATCAGCCCCTTCGCCCCGCCGATCCGCTCGTGGAGCTTCACGGCCATCTCGTACCACTTGAACTGGCCCGACTGCCGGCACGCCTCCTCGGCCATGCCGCGCAGGATGGCCGCGCGCGGGTCGCCCGCCTTGTAGACGCGGTGCCCGAAGCCCATGAGCCGCCGCTTCTCGGCCAGCGCTTTCTGCGTGAACGCGTCGACGTTGGCGACCTCGCCGATCTCCATCAGCGTGCGCATCACCGCCTCGCCGGCGCCCCCGTGCAGCGGCCCCTTCAGCGCGCCGACGCCGCCGGCCACCGCGGAGTGCATGTCCGACTGCGTCGAGACGATCGTGCGCGTCGTGAACGTCGACGCGTTCAGCTCGTGCTCGGCGTAGAGGGTGAGGGAGGCGTCGAACGCCTTCACGGCGGCCGGACCGGGGCGCTGGCCGCTCAGCATGTAGAGGAAGTTGGCGGCATGCCCGAGGCCGGCGAGCGGCGCGATCGGCTCCTGACCGCTCCGGATGCGGTGGTGGGCGCAGATGGCCGTCGCGAGCTGCGCGGTGAGCCGGACGGCCTTGCGCACGTTCGCGGCGTGCGAGTTGTCCGTGGCGTCGGGGTCGTGCATGCCGAGCAGGGCGACCGCCGCCTGGAGGGCGCGCATCGGGTCGGTGCTCGTCGGCATCAGCCGGAACGCCTGGGCGACGTCCCGCGGGATCTCGCGCGCGGCCGTCAGCTGCACGGTGAGCGCGTCGAGCTGCGCGGCCCGCGGGAGCTCGCCGTGCCACAGGAGGTAGGCCACCTCCTCGAACGACGCCAGCCGCGCCAGTTCGTCGATGTCGTAGCCCGCGTAGGCCAGCCGTCCGTGGGCTCCGTCGAGGTCGCACAGGCGGGTCTCGGCGGCGACGACGCCCTCGAGCCCGCGGATCAGCCCGCTGTCTTCCTTCGTCATGGACCGGTCCTCTCCGGGGTGTGGATAGGGCTCGACGGTATACCCCGTGGCCGGGCGCCCGCAAGCGCGCCGCCGGTGGGCGCTACTTCTTCCGGTCGCGCCCCGAGCGGTCGGCCGGCGTGTCGGCGGGCGCGCTGTAGCAGGTCCCGCTGGTCGGCATGCGGCTGCAGTCGCGCCGGGCTGCGTCTGCGGCCGCGCCCTTGAGGCGAGCGGCACGGGCCAGGCACTCCTGCTGCGGGTTGCACGGATACGGCTTGCGGCCGCCGCCCTCCCGTCCGGAGGCGTGCGCGAGCGGAGCGGAGGCGACGAGGAGCGCGACGGCGATCGACACGGCGGCTTTCATGCGTATTGTCCTTACCGGTCTGACGCCCGCCGCGGGCTCGCTATTCAAGCG
>DASUPA010000120.1:0-3864 GCA_036276335.1 Candidatus Methylomirabilota bacterium
TGCGGAGCGTCCCCGTGAAGCTCGGCATGTCCTCCGAGCGCACCCGCCGGAGGCCGAGCCGCCGCGCCTCGAAGTGCACGGTCATGTAGACGCAGAAGAAGTACAGCATCGCGGGGATGAGCGCCGCGAGCGCGATCTGGCGGAACGGCACGCCGACGATGTCGGCCATGATGAAGGCGGCGGCCGCCATGATCGGCGGCATGATCTGGCCGCCGAGCGAGGCCGTTGCTTCCACCGCACCTGCGAACGTCGACCCGTATCCGACGCGCTTCATCATCGGGATCGTGAAGGTCCCGGTGATCATCACGTTGGCGACACCGCTGCCGGAGATGGTGCCGAAGAGCGCGCTGGAGAAGACGGCGACCTTCGCCGGGCCGCCGACGAGCCGCCCGGCGGCGGCCGTCGCCAGCCGCACGAAGAAGTCGCCGACGCCCGTGGTGGAGAGGAACGCCGAGAAGAAGATGAAGAGGATCAGGACCGAGCTCATGATCGCGGTCGGGATCCCGTAGAGCCCCTCCTCCTTGCCGAAGAACGCCTCGACCATCGTCCACCAGGGCGTCGGCGGGCCGTAGAGGATCCAGTAGAAGTGGTCGGCGTGCCAGGTCTGGACGAGGAAGAAGACGGCGGTCAGCGTGAGCCCCAGCCCGACGGCGCGCCGTGTGGCCTCGAGGACGGCGACGATGAGCAGCGTGCCGAGCACCACGTCGCCCAGCGTCGCCGTGTAGTTCGGGTCCACGAAGCGGTGGATGTGGACGAGGGTCCACGCCTGGCTGCCGACGATCACGCCGATCGCCGCCAGGTCCAGCGCGAAGTGCCAGGTGAGCGGCGCCGCGAAGCCGGAGCGCCCCAGCGGGTAGAAGAGATACGCCAGCACGGCCATGAAGGCCACGTGCATGGAGCGGTGCGTGTGGCCCTCGGCCTGGCCGAAGTAGGTGCTGTAGAAGTGGAAGAGCCCGAGCGTCAGCGAGAGGACGACGATGGCCGCCGCGATCGCGGTCTGCGGACCGCGACCCCGCCCGAGGAGCCAGGTGACCGCCGAGCGCTCGACGGGCGGGGCGTCGGTCATCGCCGCGCCTCAGATCCTACCGGGCGACTCCGACCTCCTTGTAGTAGCGCACCGCCCCGGGGTGGAACGGGATCGTGGCGTGCTCCATCGCGATGCGGACGTCCGCCTGGGAGAGTGTCGGCGCGATCGCGCCGATGTCCTTGACGCGCTCCCACCAGAGCTTCGTCAGGCGATAGACGAGCTCGTCCGAGAGTCCCGCGTCCACGATGAGCTGCTGCAGGAAGCCGGGCGACGGCAGCTCACGGTCCACCACCCCGTAGAGCCCCTTGGGCACCGAGCTCTTGATGACGCCGGGCACCACGCCCAGCGTCCGCTCGACGACGTCGTCGGGGAACGGGATGGCGCGGAGGCCGGCGCCCTGCTGGACCACCATGAGGTCCGGGTAGTTCACCTGCGCCGGGACGAAGATCGCGTCGACGTTGCGATCCTGGAGCGCCTTCGACCGGTCGGTGATCGAGGTGTAGCTGATCGTGCCGCCGTCGGCCTTGAACTTGTCGGGGGCCATGCCGGCGGCCGTCATCACCGCCTCCGCGAGCACGGTGGTCCCCCAGCCGCGGTCGCCGGTGACGATGCGCTTGCCCTTGAGGTCGTGGATCGTCTTGATCGGGCTGTCCTTGAGGACGAAGAGCCCGATGACGACCGTGCGCCCCAGGTTGCTCGCGACGAGCCGCACGTTCTTGAGCGGCTCCTTGAAGGGTCCCTTGCCGTGGTAGCCCTCCTCCGGGGAGGGCGTCAGGGCGAAGGCGATCTGGGCCTCGCCCTTCGCGACCTTGGTGACGTTGACGACGCCGCCACCCATGAGCGTGGTCGCGGACACCCCGGGCAAGGCCTCGGGGACCAGGGTCGTGTACTTGGCGCCGGCGCGGAACCAGTCGCCGCCGGCGGTGGCGACCCCGAACTTGATGAACTTCACGTCCGGCTTCCACGGCTGCTGGGCGAGCGCGACCGGCGCGGCGACGAGCGAGAGGGCCAGTGAGAGGCCGATCCACCGTCTCATGAGCGTCTCCTCCTCTGGAGCGGACAGGTCGATCCTGGGAGCGGACGCGGACGCGGAGCGAGTTCGGGGATGATACTCCGGCCGGTGGACCTGGACAATCTCCCCCCGGCCTCACCGCCCGGTGGCCACCTCGCCCGTCCTGACGAAGCGGCGCAGCACGTCGCAGAACTCGTCGGTGGCCGTGAAGATCGGCAGGTGGCCCCGGCCCTCGAACAGGTAGAGGCGCGCGTCGGGGATGTGTCGCGCCAGCTGGTGCGCGGCGGCCACGGAGACGCGGCGGTCTTCCGTCCCGTGCAGGATCAGGGTCGGCGCCTTCACCTGCTCCAGGATCGGTGCGATGTCGACCTCGGGGTCCGGCATCCAGTTGCCCAGGATGCTCTCGCGCGGCTGCCGCAGGACGTTGCGCGTGAACTGCTCGGCCAGCTCGCCCGTGTCGGGGTCGGTGAATATCGTGGCGGCGAAGTGATGCATCGCGCGCTCGAGGTCGCCGGCCCTGAGCGCCTCGCGGAAGCGGTCGTCCCCCTCGCCGGGGACGAGCGACAGGCTGCCGGGCGTGACGTCGAGTGGCGTGCCGATCAGCACCAGCCGCTTCACGAGCCACGGGGCGGCGACGGCGAGCCGCACCAGCATGTTTCCGCTCTTGGAGATCCCCATGGCGGTCACCGGCCCCTTCCCCGCCGCCTCGATGACGGCGGCGATGTCCGCCGCGTGCTGGCCGGTGGTGTAGCCCGGCGAGATCGGATGCGAGCGGCCGGTTCCGCGCAGGTCCATCGTGATGATGCGGAACTCCTGGCAGAGCGGCTCCAGGACGGGCTGCAGCAGCTCGAGACCGTAGATGAGCGGGTTGGTGAGGAGCAGCGTCTCGTCGCCGGCGCCGTGCTCGTAGTAGGACAGGATGGCGCCGTCGCGGTGGGTGACCCGCGGATGGTGGAGCTTGTTGGCGATGCGCACGCGGTCCGGCCCGGCCGGCGCCGCCTCGAGCGCCGCCCGGTAGCTCTCGTTGGCGCGGTCCAGATCGCCGCGGAGGCTGACGACGTCGCCGAGCAGCTCCAGCGCCCGGATGGGCGCGGCGCCGTCGTCGCGCGTTCTCGCCGCCGCCGTGGCGGCCTGCCGGCACGCGCGCTCCGCCGTCGCGTACGCGTAGCGGCGCCGCGCGCGATCGGCGACGCTCAGGTGGTAATGCGCGGCGCGGGCCCACGCCTCGCCCCGCTCCCAGTGCTCGGCGAGCGCTTCCCAGAAGTCCGGCAGCCGATCGCCGTAGGATTCCTCGATCGCCTCGGCGATCCGGCGATGCAGGCGCGCGCGCCGCCAGGGCGGCAGCTCCGCGTACGCGACCTCGCGGATGCGCTCGTGCGCGAAGCCAAGACGCTCGCCGATCCCGACGAGGAGCCGGCGGCGGACCAGCTCCTCGATGCCCTGCGCCGTCGCCTCCTCGTCGAGCCCGGACACCTCGCGCAGCCGCTCGAATTCCAGCTCCCGCCCGATGGCCGCCGCCGCGGCGAGGAGCGCGCGACTCCGTCCGGTCAGTCGCTCGAGTCGTCGGGTGATCACCTCGCGCACCGGCCCGGGCAGCGCGAGGGCCTCGTCCGGCGCGTGCTCCTGCACCTCGCGCATCGTCTCCACCGTCACGAACGGATTCCCCTCGCCGACGGCCCACACCCGCTCGCCGAGCCCCTCGGCGCCGGCCATCAGGCCAGGAGGCGTCAGCATCGCGACGAGCGCCACCGTGTCGCCGCGCGAGAGGGGACCCAGCACGACGGAGGTCACCTGCCCCGTCCGGGCCAGGTCCTCCAGCGCGTGG
>DASUPA010000121.1:0-12291 GCA_036276335.1 Candidatus Methylomirabilota bacterium
AGGCGCAGGCCGACGGTCGCCACGCGGTCGACGCGCGCCGGGGCCACCAGCAGGCCGAGGGCGGAGGCGACGCCCGCCGCCGGCGGGCAGACGACGTGGCCGATGCCGAGCTTGCGCGCCACGCCATAGGCGTGGACGGGCCCGGCGCCGCCCGTGCAGAGCAGCGCGTAACGGCGCGGATCGCGGCCGCGCTCGGCGATGTGCACGCGCGCCGCGCTCGCCATCGTCTCGTTGACCACGTCGTGGATGCCCCACGCGGTCGCCGTGACCGGGAGCCCCACGCGCGTCGCGAGGCCCTCGACCGCGCGGCGGGCGGCGGTGACGTCGACCGCGACCTCCCCGCCCGCGAAGTACGCGGGATTGAGGTAGCCGAGCAGGAAGTCGGCATCGGTGACGGTGGGGTCGGTCCCGCCCAGGCCGTATGCGGCCGGTCCGGGCTCCGACCCCGCGCTCCGCGGGCCGACCTTCAGGAGCCCCACCTCGTCGACGTGCGCGATCGAGCCGCCGCCGGCGCCGATCTCGATCAGCTCGATCGTCGAGATGCGGATCGGCAGGCCGCTGCCCTCGAGGAAACGCTTCTGCCGCGCGGCCTCGAAAGCGTACGCGGTGAGCGGCTCACCGTCGTCCACGAGGCTCAGCTTCGCCGTCGTGCCGCCCATGTCGAAGGCGAGGAGGTTGCCGTGGCTGTCCTCGCGCCCGAAGAAGGCGGCGGCCAGCGCGCCGGCGGCCGGGCCGGACTCGAGCATCTGCACGGGCGCCCGCTCGGCCTCGGCGAGGTGGGTCAGGCCGCCGCTCGAGAGCATCAGCAGCAGCGGCGCCGGGATGCGCAGGCCCTGGAGGCGGCGCGCCATCGCCTGCAAGTACTGGCGCGCGAGCGGCTTGATGTAGGCGTTGGCCACCGTGGTGGACGCGCGCTCGAACTCGCGGATCTCGGGCGCGACCTCGTGCGAGGTCGTCACCGCCATCGCGGGATGGCGGCGCGCGATCAGGCGGGCCGCCTCCGCCTCGTGCCGCGGATTGGCGTAGGCGTGCAGGAAGACGACGGCGATCGACGTGACGCCCCGGTCCGCGAGGCGCCGGGCGGCGCGGACCACGTCGGCCGCGGCCAGCCGCCGCGCCACCGAGCCGTCGGCGCGCGTGCGCTCGCCGACCTCGAGGCGGAGATCGCGCGGCACGAGCGGCTCCGGCTTCGTGATGTTCAGGTCGTACAGCTCGAACTTGCGCTCGCGCCCGATCTCGAGGGTGTCGCCGAAGCCGGCGGTCGTGACCAGCCCCGTCCGGGCGCCCGTGCGCTCGATCAGCGCATTGGTGAAGAGCGTGGTGGCGTGCACGACGCGCGTGAAGTCCGCAGGGTCGACGCCCTCGCGCGCGAGCAGCGCCGCCACGCCGGCCGCGACGCCGCGTGCCGGGTCGTCGTGCGTGGTCAGGACCTTGCGGCTCAGCTGCCGCCCGCGCGCGTGGTCGTAGACGACGATGTCGGTGAAGGTGCCGCCGATGTCGACGCCGAGCGCGTAGCTCACGGAGCGGGCGTCACGCGGGGCCACCGTCGTAGAGGTGGCAGGCGACGCGCCGCGTGCCGTCCGGCCGCAGCGCGGGCTCCTCGGTCGCGCACCGGGTCATCGCGCTCGGGCAGCGCGGATGGAACCGGCAGCCGGAGGGCGGCGCCAGCGGGCTGGGCACCTCGCCCGGGATCACCGCCTCGTCGCGCGCCTCGTCCGGGTGGGAGGGCAGCGCGGCGGCGAACAGCGCCTGCGTGTACGGGTGGCGCGGGGTGCGCGCGACGGCGGCCGCCGGTCCGATCTCCACGATCTTGCCGAGGTACATCACGGCGATGGTGTGGCTCATGTGCGCGATGGCGGCGAGGTCGTGGGCGATGAAGAGATAGGAGACGCCGAGCCGCTGCTGCAGGTCGCGCAGGAGGTTCAGGATCTGGGCGCGGATGGAGACGTCGAGCGCGGACACGGGCTCGTCGAGCACGATGAGCTTCGGCGAGACGGCGAGCGCCCGCGCGATGGCGATGCGCTGCCGCTGACCGCCGGAGAACTCGTGCGGGAAGAGCGTGGCGGCACGCGCCGGAAGGCCGACCAGGTCCAGGAGCTCCCGCACGCGCCCGTCCACGCTGCCGCGCGTGAGGGCCTCGTGCGTCACCAGCGGCTCGGCCACGATGGCGCCGACGCGCATTCTCGGATTCAACGAGGCGTAGGGATCCTGGAAGACCGCCTGCACCGACCGCCGGTAGCGCCGGACGCCGTCGGCGTCGAGCCCCACCAGCGGCTGCCCGTCGAACTCCACCGTGCCCTCCGTCGGCGACTCGAGGCACAGCACGAGCTTGGCGGTCGTCGTCTTGCCGCAGCCCGATTCGCCGACGATCCCCAGCGTCTGTCCCGGCATGATTTCGAACGAGACGCCGTCGACAGCGCGGACGACGGCCCCGCGGCGGCCGAACAGGCTGCGCCGGAGGGGGAAGTGCTTGCGCAGCTCGCGGGCCTGCAGCAGCGCGCCCGTCATGGCGCGTGGAGCCAGCACCGGGCCGTGTGCCCCACCCCCACGCGCGTCACGGGCGGCGCCTCCGCCTCGCACCGCGGCCGCCGCTGGGGGCAGCGGGGATGGAAGGCGCAGCCGGGCGGCGGCGCCGACGGGTCGGGCGGCTGGCCGTCGATGGCCGGCAGCCGCGCGTGCGAGTCGTCGGTGAGGCGCGGCACGGACTCCAGCAGCGCCCGCGTGTACGGGTGCGCCGGCTTGTTGAAGATCTCGCGGATGGGCCCCGCCTCCACCACGCGGCCGGCGTACATGACCGCCACCGCGTCGCACATCCTGGCGACGATGCCGAGGTTGTGAGTGATGAAGATCATCGCCAGGTGATGCTCGCGCTGCAGGTCGCGGAGCAGGCTCAGGTACTGCGCCTGGATGGTGAGGTCCAGGCTGGTCGTCGGCTCGTCGGCGATCAGCAGGCGCGGCTCGCAGGCGACGGCGATGGCGCCCACGATGCGCTGCCGCATCCCGCCCGACATCTGGTGGGGGAACTCGGTCATGCGCGCGGCCGGCGCCGAGATGCGGACGGCCTCCAGCAGCCGCCGCGCCCGCGTCCAGGCCGACTTCCGCGAGGCCCCCTCGTGGACGCGGAGGGACTCGGAGACCTGGTCGCCGATGGTGAAGAGCGGGTTCAGCGAGGCCATCGGATCCTGCAGGATCATCGCGATCCGCTTGCCCCGGATGGCGCGCATCTCGGCGGGCGACTTCCCGAGCAGGTCCTCGCCCTCGAAGCGGATCTGGCCGCCGACGATCCGGGCGGCCGGCGGCAGCAGCCGCATGATCGACAGCGCCAGCGTCGACTTGCCGGAGCCCGACTCGCCCACGATCCCGAGCGTCGTGCCGCGCTCGACGGTCAGCGAGACGTCGTCGACGGCCCGGGTCACCCGCGTGCCGCGCGCGCTCTCGTAATGGGTCGACAGCCCGCGCAGCTCCAGGAGCGGGTCACTCACGCGCGCCTCACAGCTGCCGGAGCTGGGGATCGAGCTTCACCCGCAGCCAGTCGCCGAGGAGGTTGGCGGCCAGCACCAGCAGCATGATGCAGAGGCCCGGCAGCACCGTGAGCCACCAGTACCCGGCCATGAGGCCCCGCTTGCCGTCGGCGAGCATGAGCCCCCACGCCGGCTTGGGCGGCGGCACGCCGACGCCGAGGAACGACAGCGCCGCCTCCGTCACCACCACCACGCCCAGCATGAGCGTGGCCAGCACGATGGCGGAGTTCAGCACGTTGGGCAGGATGTGGCGGCGCATGATGGTCAGCCGCGAGCAGCCGGCGATGATGGCCAGGCGGACGAACTCGCGCTCCTTCAGCGACAGCACCTCGCCGCGGATCACCCGCGCGTAGCGCGTCCAGTACACGGCGGCGAGCACGATGACGATGTTGAGCTCGCTGGGGCCGAGGACGGCGGCGAGGAAGATCGCGAACGTCAGGGCCGGGAGCGCGAGCCAGGTGTCCGTGAGCCGCATGATGACCTCGTCGACCCAGCCGCCGAGATAGCCGGCGGCGATGCCGAAGGCGACCCCGAGGAGGCCGGCGACGATGACGGCCGTGAAGCCGACCACGAGGGAGACGCGCGCGCCGAAGAGCAGGCGGGAGAGGACGTCGCGGCCGAGGTGGTCGGTGCCCAGCAGGTGGTCGGCGCTGCCGCCGGCCTGCCACGCGGGCGGCTTGAAGCGCAGGCCGAGCGAGCCGATCTCCGGATCGTGCGGGGCCAGCACGTCGGCGCCGATGGCGACCAGCAGCATCAGCACGATGATGGCGAGCGGCACGACGGGGTAGCTCGACAGCCGCCGGGCGGCCCGGCGCGGCGTCTCGACGAGGACGGCGGCGGTGCTAGCGTTCATACCGGATCCTCGGGTCGATCAGTCCGTAGAGGATGTCGACGAGCAGGTTGACGAACACGATCATGCTCCCGCCCAGCAGGACGGTCGCCTGCACGATCGGGAAGTCCCGGAACGCGATGCCCTCGTAGAGCAGCCGCCCGATGCCGGGCCACGCGAACACCGTCTCCACCACCACCGCCACGTTGATCATGATGACGAGGTTGATGCCGGCCAGCGTGAGCACCGGGATCAGCGCGTTCTTCAGCGCGTGCTTGACGATGACGCGCCGCTCCGGCAGGCCCTTGAGCCGCGCCAGCTTCACGTACTCGGCGCCCAGCACCTCGAGCATCGACGAGCGCGTGAGCCGCATGTGCGAGGCGGCGAAGTACCAGCCGAGGGCGAAGGCCGGCATCAGCACGTGCAGCGCGGTGCCGGAGCCGGACGACGGCAGCCAGCCGAGATAGACGGAGAAGAACAGGATCAGCACGAGGCCGATCCAGAACGAGGGCAGCGAGAGGCCGAGCAGCGCGAAGATGCGGCCGGCGCGGTCCAGCCAGCTGTTGACGCGCACCGCGGCCAGGACGCCGGTCGGGATGCCGATGAGCAGCGAGAACGACATGGCCACCGCGGCGAGGAGCAGCGAGTTCGGCAGCCGCGAGAGATAGAGCTCGAGCACCGGCGTGCGATAGTAGAACGACCGGCCGAAGTCGCCGCGCAGCAGGCCGTCCATGAACTTGACGTACTGCACGACCAGCGACTGGTCCAGGCCGAGCTGCTCCCGCACCGTCTGGACGTCGGCCGGGCTGGCGCCCGGCTCCACCAGCAGGAGCGCGGGATCCCCGGTCAGGCGGACGAAGACGAAGATCGTGACGGAGAGCAGGGTCAGCGAGATGAGCGCGTAGCCGAGCCGGCGGAGGACGAAGCGCTTCATGCGCGCGCGTCCGGCGCGGGAACGCACCAGGTCATCGAGAGAGCACCGATCGGGCCGCGATCCGGGTCATGGGTCCTCCCGTCCAGCCAGCCGAGGGTACCGGAGTATAGCAGCGCGGCACGCGGTATACACTACCGGCCATGATCGGAGCCTCCCCGCGGAACAAGGACGCGCGACGCCTGCTCACCGGCCACGGCCGCTACGTCGAGGACCTCACGCGCCCGGGCTGCGTCCATCTCGGCGTCGTGCGCAGCGCGCACGCGCACGCGCGCATCCGCGGCGTCGACGGCGCCGCCGCGCGCGCCATGCCCGGCGTGCTGGCGGTGTGGACGGCGGCGGATCTCCCCGAGGCGACGCGGCCGCTCACCGCCGCGTCGGCGGGCGCGCATGCGGACCGCCCGTTCGTCGCCCCCATCCTCGTGACCGAGCGTGCGCGCTACGTGGGGGAGCCGATCGCCGTGGTGGTGGCCGAGACGCCGTACGTGCTCGCCGACGCGCTGGCCGCGGTGACGGTGGACTACGACCCGCTGCCGCCGATCGTCGGCGACACCGCGGCGCGCGCGGCGCCGGCGCGCGTCCACGACGCGTGGCCCGACAATGTCGGCGTGCAGGTGCGCGGCGCGGTGGGCGACGTCGAGCGCGCGCTCGCGCGGCCGGACCTGACGGTGGTGCGCGAGCGGTTCCGCCACCAGCGCCTCGCCGCGGTGCCGATCGAGACGCGCGGCGTCCTCGCCGAGCACGATCCCGCGACCGGGCTGCTCACCGTGTGGGGCTCGATCCAGAGCCCGTACAGCCAGCGCGACGTGATCGCGCGCACGCTCGACCTGCCCGTCGAGCAGGTGCGCGTGCTGGTCCCCGACGTCGGCGGCGCCTTCGGACCGAAGGGGCAGGTGTACGCCGACGAGGTCCTGGTGGCGCTGGCCGCGCGGCGGCTCGGCCGGCCGGTGAAGTGGGTGGAGGGGCGGCGCGAGGACTTCGCGTCGATGGGCCACGATCGCGCGCAGTCCCACGAGGCGACCATCGCCTTCGGCGCCGACGGCACCATCGCCGCGCTCGACGACGCCTTCCTGGCGGACGTCGGCGCCTATCCGATGGCGGGAACGGGCCTCACCGCCAACACGGTCAACCACATGCCGGGTCCCTATCGCGTGCCGCACTACCGCGCGCGCGGGGAGAGCGTCGTGACGACGACGATGTGGAACGCGGCGTACCGCGCGGCCGGACGGCCGGAAGCCAACTTCGTGATGGAGCGACTGATGGACCTCGGCGCCCGCCGCCTCGGTCTCGATCCGGCCGACGTCCGCCGGCGCAATCTCGTGCGCCCGGCGGAGATGCCGTACCGCCCCGGCCTCACCTACAAGGACGGCGTCCCCGTCGCCTACGACCCGGCCGATTTCGTCGCCGGCTTCGAGCGCCTGCTGGACCTCTTCGGGTACGCGGACTGGCGCAAGCGCCAGCAGGGAACGGCCGGCTCGGCGCGGCCGATCGGCGTCGGCCTCGCCTGCTACGCGCAGGGCACGGGGCTCGGCCCGTTCGAGGGCGCGACGGTGCGCGTCGATCCGGGCGGGAAGGTCTACGTTCTCGTCGGCGTCGCCGCCCAGGGGCAGGGGCACTCGACGACGCTGGCGCAGATCGCCGCCGGCACGCTGGGCGCCGACCTCGACGACGTCACCGTGCTGGCCGGCGACACCACGCTCATGCCCTACGGCATGGGCACGGGCGGCAGCCGCGTGATCGTCAACACCGGGCCGGCGGTGGCGCGGGCGGCCGCGGAGGTGCGCGAGCGCGCCGCCCTCGTGGCCGCCGAGCTGTTCGAGTGCGCGCCCCAGGACGTGCGGATCGAGCACGGTCGCGCGTTCGTGGCCGGTGTGCCGGATCGCACGGTGCCGCTGGGCCGCCTGGCGCAGGCGGCGGTGCGCTCCCGGGCGCTCGCGCCGAAGGGCGAGCCCGGGCTGAACGCCTGCACGTGGTTCTATCCCGACACGGTGACGTGGGCGTTCGGCGGTCAGGCGTGCGCGGTCGAGGTCGACGTCGAGGCCTGCCACGTGCGGCTGCTCCGCCACGTCGTGCTCCACGACCCCGGGCGCGCCATCAATCCCGCCATCGTCGAGGGCCAGCTCCAGGGTGGCGCCGCGCAGGCGATCGGCACGGCGCTGGCGGAGGAGGTCGTCTACGACGCCGGCGGCCAGCTCCTCACCGGCAGCCTGATGGACTACGCTATTCCGAAGGCCGCCGACCTGCCGTGGATCGACGTGGCGCTGGACGAGCATCCCTCGATCGTGAATCCGCTCGGCGCCAAGGGCGTCGGCGAGAGCGGCTGCATCGCGGGCGCCAGCGCCGTCGCCAACGCGGTCGAGGACGCCCTCGCCGACCGCGGCGTCGTCGTGCGCGAGATGCCGATCACCCCCGCTCGGCTGTTCGCCCTGCTGGGCCGCCGCTGACGGCGGAGCCGCCCGGTCTCGTCGTCGCCGCCGATCGCGCGCTGCACGCGCGGCTCGACCGGCTGGCGCGCGGGTCGCGGATGATCTTCGTCGCCGGTCTCCCCGGCACCGGCAAGAGCCTGCTGATCCACCAGCTGGCGCACCTGGCCGTCGCCGCCGGTCGCGTCGTGCACCTGCTGCAGTGGGACGTGGCGCGCCCGGTGTTCGAGGCGAGCGCCGCGGGCCGGCGCCACCCCATGGTCGACGGCGTCACCGACCCGATCGTCCGCAAGGCGGTCGGACTCTGGGCGCGCCGCGCGGTGGCGGCGTGGGCGCGGCGGCACCCCGGCGCCGAGCCCCTGCTGATCGGCGAGACGCCCCTGGTCGGCGGCCGGCTGATCGAGCTGGCGCGCCCGATGGACGACGAGGCCGAGCCCCTGCTGGCCGCCGCCACCAGCCGCTTCGTGATCGCGGTCCCCTCGGTGGCGGTGCGGCGCTTCGTCGAGGCCGAGCGCGAGCGGCGCGTCGAGCGGCCGCTCAACGCGCGCGAGCGCGAGGACGCGCCGCCCGCCGTCCTGCGCGCGCTCTGGCGCGAGCTGGTCGACGTCGCGCGCTGCCTCGCGGTGCCGGTCCCCGGCGGCGACGACGCGCCTTACGACCCGGCGGTGTACCGGGGCGTGTACGAGCGGCTCCTGCGGCACCGCCACGTCGACGCGCTCGCGCTCGAGACGGTCCTGGCCGTGCGCGACCGGTCCGTCTACGACTTCACCGTGGCGCGGGAGGACGTCGTGCCGGGCGAGGCCGAGGCGAGCGCGGCCGTGCGCGAGGCGGAGGCGCAGGGCGCCGCCGACGTCGAGCGATGGTGGGCGGTGTGACTAGCCGCGCGCCGCGCGCAGCGCCTCGAAGAGGCGCGCGCCGGTGACCGGCACCCGGTCGATGCGGACGCCGCGGTCGGCCAGCGCGTCCTCGACCGCGTTGGCGATGGCGGCCGCCGGCGCGATCACGCCGCTCTCGCCGACACCCTTGATGCCGAGCGCGTTCACCGACGACGCGAAGTCCAGGTGCGCGACGTCGAGCGCCGGCAGGTCGTCCGCGCGCGGGAGCGGATAGTCCATCAGCGTCCCGGTCAGCAGCTGCCCGGTCTCGTCGTGGACGAGCACCTCGCCCAGCGCGCTGCCGATCCCCTGCGCGATGCCGCCGTGCACCTGGCCCTCGACGACCATGGGATTGATCGGGCGGCCGCAGTCGTGGACGGCCGCGTAGCGCGCCACGCGGACCTCGCACGTCTCGACGTCCACCTCCACGACGGCCGCGTGGGCGCCGAACGCCCAGGTCACGCTGCCGGGATAGAAGAACCCGCACGCGGACAGCCCCGGGCTGCCGGTCGCCGCCAGCGCCCGGCTGCGCACGGCGGCGCGCGCCACCTCGCCGAGCGGGACGCTCCGGCCCGGCACGCCGCGCACGGAGGCGCGTCCGTCCGCGATGACGACGTCGTCGGCCGAGCACTCGAACTGCTCGGCGGCGACGAGCCGCGCGCGGTGCGCGACCTCCGCCGCGCTGCGCGCGACGGCCGGCCCGGCCACGGCGGCCACGCGGCTCGCGATCGTGCCCATGCCGAAGCCCACCAGGGTCGTGTCGCCCCCGACGACCACGACGTCCGACAGCGGCACTCCGAGGTGCTCGGCGCAGATCTGCGCGAGCGTCGTCTCGTGCGCCTGGCCCTGTGCCGAGACGCCGACGTAGACGTAGACGATGCCGCTCGGGTCGACGCGCACGTCGGCGCCCTCGAAGGGGCCGAGCCCCGTTCCCTCGACGTAGGCCGACAGCCCCACGCCGAGCGGCCGGCCGCTGCCGCGCCGGCTCGCGGCCTCCTTGCGCCACCGGTCGTAGTCGACGAGGGCGAGCAGGCGATCGAAGCCGGCGACGTAGTCGGCGGGGTCGTACGCGATCGCGGCGCCGTCGCGGTAGGCGAGCCCCGTGCGGTACGGCATCTCGGTGGCGCGGACCAGGTTGGAGCGCCGCAGGGCCGCGGGATCCATGCCGAGCTGCCGCGCGGCGCGATCGAGCAGCCGGTCGAGCACGAATGCGGCCTCCGGGCGGCCGGCACCGCGGTAGGCCGCGATGAAGGTCTTGTGCGTGACGACGTTCTGCGCCTCGCCGCGGTAGTTCGGCACGCGGTACGGCCCGGGCAGGTGGTTGATCGTGTTCAGCGTGATCGCCTCGCCGAGCGTGGGGTAGGCGCCGTGATCGCGGGTGAAGCGCGTCTCGAGCGCGACGATGGTGCCGTCACGCCGGACGCCGAGGCGCGCGCGATGCTCCTGGTCGCGGTCGCCGGCGGCGGCGAGCAGGTGCTCGTGGCGCGTCTCCGTCCACTTCACCGGCCGGCCGAGATGCCGCGCCACCGCCGGGACGAGGACGTCCTCGGGATAGACGTGCCCCTTCACCCCGAAGCCGCCACCGACCTCGGGTGTCCGCACGCGGACGCGCTCCTCCGCCAGCCCCAGCACGGTGGCGATGGCGGTGCGCACGGCGAAGGGCACCTGCGTCGAGCACCAGACCTCGAGCATTCCGCCGACCGGATCCGGCCACGCCACCACGCCGCGCGTCTCGAGCGGCATGCCGGCCATGCGGGGATAGACGAAGCGCCCGTCCACGACGACCTCGGCGTCGCCGAACGCGGCCGCGACGTCGCCGACCGCGCCGGCGCAGACGCCGGCGAGGTTGTCGGGCCAGTCCGCGTGGACGCGCGGCGCCCCGGGCGCGAGCGCGGCGTCGACGGTGACGGCCGCCGCCAGCGGCTCGTAGTCGACCACGAGCCGCTCGGCGGCGTCCGCGGCCGTGTACGCGGTCTCGCCGACGACCACGGCGACCGCCTCGCCCACGTGGCGAACGACGGCGCCGGCGAGCACGGGGTGGACGTAGGTCCGGATGCCGGCGGCGGGAACCAGCGGCGGCACGGAGCCGGCGCAGTACGGCAGGTCCTCCAGCGTGAGGACCGCGACGACGCCGTGGCCACGCCGGGCGGCGTCGGCCTCGATCCAGCGCACGCGCGCGTGCGCGTGCGGGCTGCGGACGACGGCCATGTGCAAGAGGCCGGGCAGCGCGAGATCGTCCAGGTAGCGGGCGCGGCCCGCTAGGAGTCGGCCGTCCTCCCGGCGCTTGACGGAGGCGCCCACGAGCCGGCCGGCCGCCGGCGGGACCGGAGCGCCGGTCATCGAGGCGCGGTCAGGTGCACGTCGCGCTGGGACTGCAGGCGTTCGTCCACGTAGGTCATGAGGTCGGGCTGGGCCTTGCCCAGCATGACTTGTAGATACGCGGGCTCGAGGCCGACGTTCTCGAAGCCGTGGATGACGCTGGCGGGCGCGGAGACGCAGTCCCACTCCCCCAGCACGGTCTCGACGCGCTCCCCCGCGCCGTCCTCGAAGAAGACGCGGACCTTGCCGCGCAGGACGAAGAAGACCTCCTCGACCTCGTGTGTGTGCGCGGCGTTGCCCTGGCCGGGCGGCACGAACATGACGCTGAGCGTGAAGTGCTGCGCCGGGATGACGCCGGCGTCCTTCTTGCCGGAGGCGCCGGAGCCGATGAAGCGATGCTGCGCCCGGCGGTAGCCCTCGACGCGGGCGTCGGCGAAGGCGTCCCAGTCGCCCTGGCGATCGACGAAGCGCGCAACCTGCCGGTTCAGCAGCTCCCGAAGCGGACTGTCTGCCATGACCGTGTCGCCTCCTCTCCGGCGCTAGTCTACTTCGTCGGCCGGCGGACAGCGGTCGGAGAGCGGGAGGGGGTGCGGGGACGACTACGGGGTGATCGGGCTCTCGTCCTCGGGGTGCGGGTGGATCGAGCCGCCGGCCACGATCACCTCGCACGCCAGGACCTCCAGCATCTCGAGCATCTTCTCCAGGGTCAGCGCGAGGGCCGAGACCGCGTCCAGCAGCTCCTCTTCCGGTGTGACCGGCCTGTCCATGGCGACGGGGCTACGCCGGCCGCCTGAAGCGCATCCAGGCCTCGTGGCAGATCAGGTGGAAGCGGAGGACCGTGGCGTCCGCGCGAATGTACGAGTAGCGCTCGCGGGGCTCGATGGCCTCGCCGCAGCCGCTGCACGTCGTTCGCTGGGCGGTCGCGGGCAGCGTCTTGACGGCGGTCGGCGGCGGGAGCTCGCCGGCGCGCAGTCGCGCGAAGGTCTTGCTGATGCGGTCCTGAAGCATCGCATCGCACTGTAGGCCAGCATCGGCCCTCCGGGCCATCTACCGCGCGTCACGTGCCCGGGGACACAGCCCGCCCGGCCCTGGCGGGCCGTCCGCCGCCGCGCTCCAGCGTCCTCCGAGATCCAACCGGATCGGTTTGACGAAATCCAACCGGATCGGTTTGACGTTCTATGGGTCGAGGACAGGAGTGCTGCCAGCCACCGTGAGCCGAGCCGATCCAGATCACGCCGAGTCATGAGAACCACGCGGCTGCTGCTCGTCGACGACAACCGGGATAATCTCGAGGTCCTGACGGTCCTCCTGAGCGCAAAGTACAGCGTCGCGAGCTGCGGCTCCGCGGACGAGGCGCTGGGTGTCCTCGAAGAGGTCACGCCGGATCTGCTGG
>DASUPA010000122.1:0-2919 GCA_036276335.1 Candidatus Methylomirabilota bacterium
GGCGCCGGTGGCGCCGCCGACGACGGCGCCGATGGCGGCGCCGGTCCCCTGGGCCTCGCCCTCGTCGGTCGGCACGGCGTCGCGCACGCGCTCGCCCGGGGACAGGAGGGTGACGCGCTCGCAGGGAACCCCGAGCTGCACCACGCGCTGGGCGGCACGCTCGGCATCGGGACGAGACGGGAAGATCGCAGCTATCGGTTTCATGCGGCTGGAAAACAGCAAACCCGGTGCCAGCCGGTTGCCGACCCCCGTGTGTTGTGCAAGGATCGGGGCCCTCGAAGGAGGCCGCCTATGAGCCTGAGCCGCCGTTCGTTCCTGGCCGGAACCGCCGCCGCGACCGCCGCCACCACGCTCCGCGCGCCGTACGTGCAGGCGCAGAAGAAGGGCGGCACGCTGCGCTTCGTCCCGCACGCCGATCTCAAGATCGTCGACCCGATCTGGACGACCGCGTACATCACGCGCAACCACGGCTACATGATCTTCGACACGCTCTTCGCGCTGGACGCCGACCTCAAGCTACGCCCGCAGATGGTCGACAAGTGGACGGTGAGCCGCGACGCCATGAAGTACTCCTTCACGCTGCGCGACGGGCTCAAGTTCCACGACGGCCAGCCCGTGACGGCGGAGGATTGCGTGGCGTCGATCAAGCGCTGGGGCGCCCGCGACGCGGTGGGCCGGCTCATGATGGCGGCGGTCGGCAAGATGGCGCCCGTCGACCGGAAGACGTTCACGATCGACCTGGAGCAGCCGTTCGGCCTCGTGCTCGACGCGCTCGGCAAGCCGTCGGCCAGCCCGTCGTTCATCATGCCGGCCCGGCTCGCCGCCACGGATCCCAACGAGCAGATCAAGGAGGTCGTCGGCAGCGGCCCCTTCAAGTTCGCGAAGGACGAGTGGCAGCCCGGCAACCGCGTCGTGTACCTCCGCAACGCGGATTACGTGCCGCGCACGGAGGCGCCCAGCGGCGCGGCGGGCGCCAAGCGGCCGCTGGTGGACCGGGTCGAGTGGCGATACATCCCGGACGCCGCCACCGCCGGCGCCGCGCTCGAGGCGGGCGAGGTGGACTACTGGGAGAACGTCCCGCTCGACTTCGCCCCGCGCCTGGAGAAGAATCCCGACCTGCGCGTGTTCGTCACCGACCCGCGGGGCAGCCAGGGCATCCTCCGGCCGAACCACCTGCATCCCCCGTTCAACAACAAGGCCGCGCGGCAGGCGCTCCTCTACGCGGTCGACCAGCAGAAGTACCTGCAGGCGGTGATCGGCAACGCGAAGTACTTCCGGACGTGTCCCTCGCTCTTCATGTGCGGCGGGCTCCCCTACGAGACGGCGGTGGGCGCCCCGAAGCCGGATCTCGCGCGCGCGAAGGCGCTGCTGAAGGAGTCCGGCTACGACGGCCGGCCCATCGTGGTGCTGGACCCGGCCGACTCCCCGTACGCGCACGGGCCGGCCCTCGTGACGGCGCAGCTGCTCCGGTCGCTGGGCGCCAACGCGGACCTCCAGGCGATGGACTGGTCCACGATGGTCTCGCGCCGCGCCAAGAAGGAGCCGCCCGCCCAGGGCGGCTGGAACATCTTCCACACGTGGTCGACGTCGTTCGACACGATGACGCCCGCCGTCTCCTCGGTCCTGGGCGGCGCCGGCGACAAGGCGTGGTTCGGCTGGCCGACCAGCGAGCCGATCGAGAAGCTCCGCGCCCAGTTCACGCGCGAGGCGGACCCGGCCAAGCGCAAGGCGCTCGCCGACGAGGTGCAGAAGATCGCCTACGACGAGGTGCTCTACGTGCCCTGGGGGCAGTTCGTCATCCCCGGCGCCTTCAGGAAGAACGTGCGGGGCGTCCTGGAGTTCGGGGCCACCCTGCTCTGGAACATCCAGGTATGACCCGATGAGCGTGATCACGGTCGGCGCCGCGCAGCTCGGACCGATCGCGCGGGCCGACTCGCGCGGCGCCGTGGTGAAGCGCCTCCTCGCGCATCTGCACGAGGCGAAGGCGCGCGGCTGCGATCTCGTGGTCTTCCCGGAGCTGGCGCTGACCACGTTCTTCCCGCGATGGTGGATGGAGGACCAGGCCGAGATCGACGCGTTCTTCGAGCGCGAGATGCCGGGGCCGGAGACGCGCCCGCTGTTCGAGGAGGCGGCGCGCCTCGGCCTCGGCTTCTGCATCGGCTACGCGGAGCTCGCCGTCGAGGGCGGCGTCCCCCATCGCTACAACACCGCCATCCTCGTCGACGCCGGCGGCCGGCTCGTCGGCAAGTATCGCAAGATCCACCTGCCCGGCCACGCGGAGCACGAGCCCCAGCGCGCCTTCCAGCACCTCGAGAAGCGCTACTTCGAGGTCGGCAACCTCGGCTTCGGGGTGTGGCGCGCGTTCGGCGGCGTGCTCGGCATGTGCATCTGCAACGATCGCCGGTGGCCCGAGACCTACCGCGTGATGGGGCTGCAGGGGGTCGAGATGGTCCTGCTGGGCTACAACACGCCGCTTCACCATCCGCCCGCGCCCGAGCACGACGCGCTCGCGAACTTCCACAACCAGCTGTCGATGCAAGCCGGCGCCTACCAGAACTCCACGTGGGTGGTGGGCGTGGCCAAGGCCGGGCGCGAGGAGGGCTGCGACCTCATCGGCCAGTCCCAGATCATCGCGCCGTCCGGCGAGACGGTGGCCATGGCGAGCACCCTCGGCGACGAGCTGGTGACCGCCCGCTGCGACCTCGAGCTCTGCCGCTCCTACGGAACGACCATCTTCGACCTCGCGCGCCACCGCCAGCCCCAGCACTACAGATTGATCGTGGAGCGTCGCGGCGCCATCCCCCCTCCCTGACCGCCACGCGGCATAACGCGCAACCATTCGAGCGCCGGCTTCGCCGGCGGAATGACCTCAGCGCGACATACCTTGCCGCGTTCGAGCGCCGGCTTCGCCGGCGCAAT
>DASUPA010000123.1:0-2965 GCA_036276335.1 Candidatus Methylomirabilota bacterium
GACTGGTTGCTGAAGGACCGGGTGCGGCCCGCCCACCGGCGGGAGTTCCTCGCGGCGGCGTCCCGGCAGCTCCAGGCCATTCCCGGCGACGCCATCCAGAGATTCGGGCGATATGCGCGCCCGGGCGACGTCACGAAGCTCTTCTGCATGCGGAGACGCTGGCTGTACGGGTACGACCGGGTCGCGAGAGGTCGCGGCGCATGGAGCCCCGTGCTGGACGCCGTGCTGCGCAAGGGCGGGCCGGCTCGCCTGACGCGCGCGGCCTATCGAGCATCGGGCCGGCGCGCGAGGGCCGTGGTGAAGCGCGTCGCCGCCAGAGCGCTCGATACCGCGAGGCTGCGGGAGCGGCTCGATGCCATGGATGCGCGGCTGGCGCGGCTCGAGGAGGCGGCGGTGCCGGGCGACGAGCCCCTCGTCGAGATTCACCGCGTTCACGGACGGGAGTTGCGCTTGTGCCGCCCGGCCCGCGCGGCGTTGTCCGACGTCGTTCGTCGGGTGGAGAGCGACTACTACTTGCTGCAGGCGGCGAGCTTCCGGGAGGGCGATGCGGTCGTCGACGTGGGAGCCCACGTCGGCGCCCTCTCGATCTACCTCGCGCAGACGTACCCGTTCGTCAGGATCGTTGCCCTCGAGCCCGAGCCCAGCCTCTTTGAGTGCCTGCTGCGGAACATCGAGCTGAGTGGCGTGACGAACGTGACGGCCATCAACAGAGCCGTGTCAGGCGATGGGCGAAGCGCCACGCTCTATACGAGCCCATGGCCGGGAGCGTTCGCCACCATCGACCCTCGTCTTGCGGCGGCTTATCCAGTCCTCCGGCCCGTGACCGTCGAAACGCTGACGCTGGAGCAGCTGTTCCGAGACCACGACATCCGGCACTGTCGCGTGCTGAAGATCTCCGCGCCCGGGGCGGTCCGGGAATCGCTGAGCGCCTTGAGGAGAGGCCGTTGCGTCGATCTTCTCTGTGGAGAGGTGGACGTCCGGGACTGCGGCAGGGTGGACATCGAGGCGGCAAGCTGGCGACTGGCGCGACAGCATTTCTGGAGAATCGAGGCCCAGCAAGGGAAGCGAACCGTCCGCTCATGGCTCCACGATGCGCCGACATGGCCCGAGGACGAGCACATAGAGGATGCTCGCGCGGCGGCCGGAGAGCGATCATGGCCGAGGAATACACCGAGCAGTTCTTCCAGGCGCTTCGAGAGGGAGTGACGCGTTCGGCGGAGGTCATGGTGCCTATCGTGGTGGAGATGACACGGCCGGCGTCCGTCGTCGACGTTGGCTGCGGCGCCGGCGGCTGGCTGGCGGCGTTTGCCCGCCACGGTGTCCGCGACTATCTCGGGATCGACGGATACGCGCCGGAGGAGCTCCTGGAGATACCGCGCGATCGCTTTCTGGCGGCGGACCTCACCCGGCCGCTCGCGCTGGACCGCACCTTCGACCTCGCCATCTCGCTCGAGGTGGCCGAGCACCTGGTGGAGTCGGCGGCCAGGACGTTCGTCGAGTCGCTCACGCGGCTGGCGCCCGTGGTGATGTTCTCGGCAGCCGTCCCCGGGCAAGGCGGTACGGGACATCGGAACGAGCAGTGGCCGCGGTACTGGGCCGATCTGTTCGCCGACCTGGGATTCGACGCGCTGGACGTCATGAGGCCACGCGTCTGGGACGATGAGCGCATCGAGCCCTGGTACGCCCAGAACACGGTACTGTACGCGGCCAGACGGCCCGAGGGCCGAAGGCGGGAGCTGGACCCGCGGCCCGGGGTGACCTCCGGCGCGCCGCTTGCGCTGATCCATCCGCGTCTCTTCGCCGAGCGCGACGACGCCCTCGCGCAATCGCGGCAGGCCTGTGCCACCGCGACCGCCGAGCTTCAGGAGGCTCACACGGCGCTTGCGACCGCGCGCGAGCAGCATCGCGCCGAGGCCGAGAGGCTCGACCGCGAGATCCGCCGCCTCCGCTTCAGGGCCGACCCGAGGAACATGTCGCTGCGCGCCTACGCGCGCGGGTTTCCTCACGTTGTCGGAGGCGCCCTGCGGCGGGCCATGCGGCGGATCTGACGCCGCCGCGCGTGACCGCGGGGCGCGGCGTGGGCGTGCTACACTGCGCCGCTGGCAGCCGTGGGTTCCGGTGCCCGACCGCGGCGCCGCCAGGCCGACGGCGCCGCGTCCGGAGGGTCCGCACGGGATGAGAGCGCTTGGAGCGATCGTGGTCTTCGCTCTGCTTGCCGCCTCGGCAGGCGTCGCCTGGGGCTTCACCTGTCCGGTGGTCATCAAGCACGCGGAGGACATGATCCGCAAGGCCGAGGCGGGGAAGCCGAACGCCGACACGCGGCCGCTCATCGAGGAGGCCAGGAAGCTGCTGGCCGAGGCGAAGGCTCACCACGAGGGGGCGAAGACCAAGAAGGACCACGGCGATGCCGTCCGGAAGGCGAAGACGGCCGCCGCGTTCGCCGAGGAAGCCATCGTCCTCGCCACCCCCTGACGTCCGTCGGCTCCGGCGGGCAGGCGGTCCTCATCACCGGCGCGTCGTCCGGGATCGGTGCCGCGCTGGCGCGGGAGTTCGCGCGCCGCGGCGCCGACGTGGTCCTCGCCGCGCGCCGCGTCGACCGGCTCGACGCCCTCGCGCAGGATCTCGAGCGCCGCGGCCGTCGCGCGCTGGCCGTGGCCTGCGACGTCACGAGAGACGGCGACGTCGAGCGCGCGGTGGCGGCGGCGCGCGCGGCGTTCGGGCGGCTGGACGTCGTGGTCGCGAACGCCGGCTTCGGCGTCGTGGGAGCGGTCGAGCGCCTGACGCTCGACGACTACCGCCGCCAGTTCGAGACGAACGTCTTCGGCGTCCTGCGCACCGTCCGCGCGGCGCTGCCCGAGCTGAAGCGCACGGCGGGGCGGCTCGCCATCGTCGGCAGCGTGAGCGGCCACGTCGCGACGCCGGGCTCGTCGCCGTACGCCATGAGCAAGTTCGCGGTGCGCGCGCT
>DASUPA010000124.1:0-3868 GCA_036276335.1 Candidatus Methylomirabilota bacterium
CAGGACCGCCCAGGACTGGGCGAGCGCGTCGATCCGGCACTCGACACGCGCCGCCGAACCGAGCGGCGCGCCGTCGTCGTAATAACCGCGCCGGTACCAGGCCCCGTCCCACGCGGCCGCCTCGACGGCGCCGCGCAGATCTTCCGCCTGACGCTGCAGCGTCGCCGCGCGGTCCATGTCGCCCCGGCGCTCGCTCACCGACGCGAACCGGATCAGCGTCGCGTAGAGGAACCAGCCGAGCCACACGCTCTCGCCGCGGCCACCGATGCCCACGCGGTTCATCCCGTCGTTCCAGTCGCCGCTTCCGAACAGCGGCAGCCCGTGCGCGCCCGCGGTGTGGCCGCGCTCGATCGCGGCCAGGCAGTGCGCGTAAAGCGTCGCGCCGCGCGCTCCGGGCTCGAAGCGCTCGTAGCGCTCGACCTCGCGCGGCTCCAGCGGCGCGCCCGCCAGGAACGGCACCTCCTCGGACAGGATCGTCTCGTCGCCGGTCGCCTCCACGTAGTGTGCCGTGATGAAGGGCAACCACAGGAGGTCATCCGAGCACCGCGTCCGCACCCCGGCTCCTGCCGGCGGATGCCACCAGTGAAGAACGTCCCCGGCCTCGAACTGATGACGCGCCGATTCCAGAATGTGCTCGCGGCAGATCCCGGGCGCGCAATGGACCAGCGCGGCCACGTCCTGCAGCTGATCGCGGAACCCGAACGCGCCGCTCGACTGGTAGTAGCCGGTCCGGCCCCGGAGCCGGCTCGACAGCACCTGGTACGGCAGCCAGCGGTTGAGCATCACATCGAGCGCCGGATCCGGAGTGCGCACGGTGACCGCGCCGAGCAACGCGTCCCAGTGCCCATGTAGATCGGACCACGCGGCCCCGATCGCGGCGCGTTCGCGATACCTGGTCACGAGCCCCAGCGCCTCGTCGCGCCCTGCAGCCTGCCCCAGCATGAAGTGCACGTGCGCCGTCGCCCCGGGGGCGAGGTCGAGATGCACCTGGAGCGCGGCGCAGGGGTCGAGCCCGGCCCGGACCGCGCTGGCCAGACCGATACGCCCCAGCGCCGCCGGCGCGGCGTAGTCGCCGTGCCGGCCGAGAAACTCCGTGCGATCGGCCGTCAGGCCGTGGAGCCTCTTGCTCGCGGCGACGAACGCGACGCGGCCGGCGAAGTCCTCGTTCCACGGGTTGCGCGCGAGGAGGGCCTCCGAGGCCGGATCGAACTCCGGCAACACGAACGCCTGCGATCGGTCGCGCGTGGCCCCGAGCAGCCACTCGACGTAGTACGTCACCGTGACCCGGCGCGGGCGGTCCAGCCGGTTGGTGAGCGTGAGCTCGACGAGCTTGACCGGATCGTCGGGCGGCGCCCACAGACGCAGGGATTGCTCGAGCCCGTGGCTGCGGTGGAGGAAGGTGGCGTACCCCGCCCCGTAGCGGATCTGATAGGCGCCGGGGGCCGGGGCGGGCCGCGGCGTCGGGGTCCACACGGCGCCGGTTTCCTCGTCGCGCAGGTACAGCACCTCGCCCGGCTCATCCGAGATCGGATCGTTCCGCCAAGGCGTCAGCCGGTTCTCGCCGGCGTTCTCCGCCCACGTGTAGCCGCCGCCCGCCTCGGTCACGACGAAGCCCAGGCGCCGGTTGGCCACCACGTTCACCCATGGGGCCGGCGTCGAGTCGCCCGGCTCGAGATGGATCACGTACTCGCGGCCGTCGGCGGTGAACCCGCCGAGCCCGTTGTCGAACAGCAACGAGTCGGGCCGCGGAAGGCTCTCGGGCGGCGGCACCTGCGTCAGGCTCGGCACGAGCCCCGGGAGCCTCGCCGGCTCGCCCTCCGCACGCGCAAGCTGCCGGCCGATGCTGCCCTCGGCTCCGTCCAGCACGACGCGCGCGGCGGACAGGAGCAGGACGCGGTCGGCCTCCTCGAGCCGAGCGGCCCGGACATGGAACACGCCGCCCGGCCGATCGCGCCAGTCGTCGGCGGCGGCCTGGGCGATCGCCCGGTCGACGTGATCGTCGGTCTCCGGCACGTAGCCCTCGGCCCGCTCGTTGAGGATCACCAGGTCGATGGAGACGCCGCGCTGGCGCCAGAGCCGGTGGGTGCGCAACACCGAGGGCAGGATGGCCGTGTCCGCGGCCGTGCCGATCCGGACCAGCCAGATCGGCAGGTCTCCGGAGATCCCGTGTTTCCACAGCGAGCGCTGCCCGAGGCGGTTGTCGCCGAGGACCGCGGCGGGCGCTCGCAGGGCGCCGTGAGGGGTCAGGAGGAGGGAGAGCAGCCTGGCTGCCGCCGGCAGATCGCCGGGGTCGAGCGCCAGATCGGCCGCTTCGGCCTCGCTCCGCTGACGGGCCGCCTCAAAGCTCCACTCGAGGGCGGGAAGCGAGCGGTAGCGGCGGGCCAGAGCCAGGACGTCCTCGCGCGAGCCGGCGGCCAGGACCACGTACGCGAGCGTCGTGGTGCGATGGGCCGGCAGCTCGACTTCCGCCGAGAGGGCCATGATCGGATCGAGTGTCGCGCCCGTCATTCCGGCGCCGCGCGGCCCTTCCCGGTCGATCGCGTCCGGACGCCGCACCGTCCGTCCACGCCCCACGAAGCGCTCGCGCGAGCTCTCGTAGCCGGCCCGGCGCGCCCGACCGGCCGGAAGCACCAGCATGTGCGCGACCCAGGCGCCGGGCCCCCGACCGGAGCGCGGGCGGCGGTGGAACACGAGGGCGTCCAGCTCCTCGATGTGCTCGCTCTCCACGAAGAGCTTGCTGAACGCCGGATGCCGCCCGTCCTCGGCCGCGTCGCCGACGACGACCTCGGCGTAGCTGGTCACCTCGAGCCGTCGCCGCGACGCCGTCTCGTTGCCCAGGGTTACCAGCCGCACCTCGACGTCGTCGGCCGGGGCGACGCAGACCTGCTCGCGGAGCGAGATGTCGTGAACGCGCTGGCGCCTCTCGACCATGTGGGCGTGGAACACCATCTCCCCATCTCCCGGGGCCAGGGACCACGAGAGCCGGCGGTCGAGGTCGCGGAGGTACAGGCGGAATCCGGGGCCGTCGAGCGTGCTGTCGGCGCGCCACCGCGTGAGCGCCACCGCGCCCCAGTCGCTGCTGCCGCCGAGACTCGAGACGAGGACGCGGTAACGCCCGTTCGACAGCACGTGGGCGTGCGGAAAGCCTGTGTCGCGACGCGCCGGCCAGGGCTCGAGCGACGCCCGCGGAACCGGCGCCGGGCGAGGGGGCGCGAGCACGAGGCGCATCCGCTTCCCGGGCGTCGTGACCGCCGGGCGCTCGAACAGGAGCGGCTCCGCGGTCCGGACGATGGCGTCGGCGTGAAAGCGACGCACCATCGTCTCGCCGTGCAGCAGGTTGTCGATCGCGGTCAGGATCATCCCCTGGTGGTGCGCCATGAACGAGCGGACGATCGCGTGCTTCGTCCCGGCGTCGAGACGTGATGCCGTGAAGTCCACGGCCTCGTAGAGGCCATAGCGGCCCATGAGTCCGAGCTCGTCCAGGCGGTCGAGATTGGCCATCACCGCCGGCAGCGCGAACGGCAGCGCGAGCAGGGACGCATAGGGGGTGACGACCACGTCGTCCTCGAGTCCACGCTTGAACCCCAGGTCGGGGACGCCGAAGGCACGGTACTGGTAGTTGCGCTGCGAGTCGAAGCGGTAGTACCCCGACTCCGACATGCCCCACGGAACTCCACGCCGGGCGGCGTGCGCGATCTGGATCTCGACGGCGGCCGCGCACGCCCGGCCCATCAGGCTGGCCGGCGACTCCCGCAGGAGCAGCCTCGGCATCAGGTACTCGAACATCGTGCCGCTCCAGGACAGGAGCGCGGTGGCGCCGTCCACGCGGGAGAGCGGGCGGCCGAGCTGCAGCCAGTGCTCCTCCGGG
>DASUPA010000125.1:0-8242 GCA_036276335.1 Candidatus Methylomirabilota bacterium
ACGGCCGCGTCACGCTCCTCTGCGGCTGCGCCGACGAGCGCCGCTGCCACCGGACGCTCCTGCGCGCCTATCTGCTAGACTCACCGCGTGCGCGTCCTCGCTCCCCTCGCGCTCGTGCTGCTCGCCGCCCTGCCCGCCGCCGGCGAGCATGAGATCTGGTACCGGTACACGGTGCTCGGCTACGTGAAGGACGCGCAGGGCCGGCCCCGGCCCGGCCAGCGCGTGGAGCTCGTCCGCGACCGCACGGGCCTCTCGTATCTCGGCGACACCGACGCGGACGGGCTCTACGTGATCATCGCGCGGCTCGGGGACGAGAGCGCCGGCGAGACGCTCACGCTACGGGCCGGGCCCACGGCCGCGCGGCTCACGGCGAGCTTCGATCCCACCAACCACACCGACGAGCGCGGGACCCGCGTGGACTTCGAGCGCGGCCGCGCCGTCGAGCGAGCGGCGGCGTTCCGCGCCACGCTGGCGGGCTTCGTCGGCACCACCCGGCCGTAACCCCGGAGGAGACCATGAGCCCCAAGAGCGGACGCAAGGGCATGAAGGCGTACGTCCTCATCGAGACGGCACCCGGCAAGACGAAGACGGTGCGGAAGGAGCTCGGCGGCGTGTCCAAGGGCGCGCTCGCCACCCTCGACGCCGTGACCGGCCCCTACGACTTCATCGCCGTGGTCGAGGGGCCGACGCTCGACGCCATCGGGCGCCTCGTCACCGACGAGATCGGCACCATCAACGGCGTGACACGCACGACGACGTGCGTCGCGGTGTCGCTCGGCTGATGCGCGTGCTGGTGATCGGCGGCACGGAGTTCATCAGCCTGCACCTGGTCCACGCCCTCCTGCGCGATCGCCGCGAGGTGGCCGTGCTCAATCGGGGCCGCCGGCCGGAGCGCGCGCCGAACGGCGTGCGGACCATCGTCTGCGACCGGAAGGACTGGACGGCGCTCCGGACGGCGCTGGCCGGCGAGCGCTTCGACGGGCTGGTGGACATCACGTACGCACCGACGACCGGCGAGGACGTCGAGGCGCTGCTCGCCGCGCTGGGCGGTCGCATCGGCCATGCGATCTTCGTCTCCACCGGCCGCGTGCACGATCACGCGCTCCCCATGCCGCTCGGCGAGGACGCCGCCCGCACGCTCTACTGGGGCGAGTACGCGAGGCTGAAGATCGCCGGGGAGGACGCGTACATGGCGTCGGGCGTGCCGGCGTCCGTCGTCCGGCCGACGCACGTCTACGGGCCGCTCAACACGCGCAACAACGAGACGTTCTTCTTCGATCGCCTGCTGCGCGGGCGCCCCGTCCTGGTGCCGGGCGACGGCGGCTGGCTCCGCCAGTTCGGGCACGTCGAGGATCTCGCCGACGCCATGGCCGCGATGCTCGGCGACCGCCGCGCCTTCGGTCGCGCCTACAACGTGACCGGCGAGGAGGCCATCACGCAGGTCGGATTCGTGGAGCTCATCGCCGAGCTCGTACAGCGGACGGCCACGCTCGTCCACGCCCCGAAGGCGCCGTTCGGCCAGAACCTCGCGTACGACTGCCACGCTGTCTACACGACGACGAGGATCCGGCGCGAGCTCGGTATCCGTCCCCGCTACACGCTCGCCTCGGGTCTGGCCCAGACCTTCGAGTGGTACCTGCGCGAGGGGCTCGACCGGCGCCCGATGGACTTCACCGAGGAGGACGCGCTGCTGGCCTCCCTCACATGACCGCCCGCGGGCCGGTGCGGGTCCTCGTCTATCACCCGGACGAGGCCCGGGAGTACGCCTCGCTGGTCCGGGCGCCGCGCGCGCGCGTGACGGTCGCCACCTGCGCCACGCCGTCCGAGGCGGCGGCCGCCGTCGCCGAGGCCGACGTCCTCTACGCCTGGAAGTTTCCGCCCGAGCTCTACCCGCGCGCCGTGCGGCTGCGCTGGGTGCAGGCGATGGGCGCCGGCGTGGACTGGCTGCTGGTGCAGGAGCTGCCCGAGCGCGTGGTGGTCACCCGCGCGCCGGGCGTGTTCGGACCGTGGATGCGCGAGTACGTGCTCGGCTGGTGCCTGTCGGTGACCCAGCGCATGGAGGCCTACCGGGCCGCGCAGCGCGAGCGGCGCTGGCGCGGCGACGTCATCCCGGAGCGCCTGGCCGGCAAGACGCTGGTGGTCGTGGGGCTGGGCGACATCGGCCGCGCCATCGGCGCGGCCGCCCGCGGCCTCGGCATGCGGGTGCTGGGCGTGAGCCGCTCCGGGCGCCGCGTGCGCGAGGCCGATCGTGTCCATCGCCTGCCGCAGCTCCGCCGGGCGCTCGCCGAGGCCGACTTCGTCGTGCTGGTGGCGCCGCTCACGCGGGAAACACGCGCGCTGATCGGCGCGGCCGCGCTGGCCGCGATGCGCCCGACGGCGTGGCTCGTGAACATCGGGCGCGGCGCGCTGGTCGACGAGGCGGCGCTGGTGGCCGCGCTGCGCGCGGGCCGGATCGCGGGCGCCGTGCTGGACGTGTTCGAGCAGGAGCCCCTGCCGCCGGAGCATCCGTTGTGGGGCCTCGACAACGTCGTGGTCACCCCCCACATCTCCGGCCCGAGCACGGCGCCGGAGATCGCGCCGATCTTCAACGACAACCTCGCCCGCTGGCTCGCCGGGCGCCGGCTGCGCCACGTCGTGGACCGCGCGCGCGGCTACTGAGCCTCAGCCCTCGCGCAGCCAGCCGGCGGCGCGCTCGGCGAGCATGATGCAAGTCAGGTTCGTGTTGGCGCGCGGGATGTTCGGCATGATCGAGGCGTCGAGCACGCGGACGCCGTCGAGGCCCCGCACCCGCCCGTACTGGTCGACCACCGCGCCCGGGTCGTCGGCGGAGCCCATGCGCGCGGTGCCGACCGGGTGGTAGAGCGTGCTCACCGCCATCTGCAGGTATCCCTGCACGACCTCGTCGACGCCCATCATCTCCTCCGTCAGGATGGCGATGCGCTCGGCGGAGCCCCCGATCGCCTCGTGCTCGGCCACGCGCCAGGCGAGCCGCAGGCTCTCGATCATCCGGCGCATGTCCTCGCCGTCGTCGAGGTAGTTCAGCTCGATGCGCGGCGCGGCGTGGAAATCGGGGCTGACGAGCGACACGCGCCCGCGCGAGCGCGGGCGCTGCAGGCTCACGGCGACCGCGAACACCGTCGGCGCGCCGATCAGCGCCATCGCCGCGGGGATCTCGGTGAGGTCCGCGTGGCTCACCATGAACATCTGCAGGTCGTTCGCCTCGCTCGAGCCGGGCGCCGTCAGCCGGGCCCCGATCTGCACGACGGGCTGCGTCCGCGCGCACACGCCCGGCCGCGGCACGAGGGCCACGCTCGCGAGCGGATGGTCGATCAGATTGGCGCCGACGCCCGGCACGTCGACCAGCGGCTCGATCCCGAGCGCGGCAAGCTCCGTCCGCGGCCCCACGCCCGAGCGCAGGAGGATCGCCGGTGAGCCGATCGCACCGGCCGCCAGCGTGACGCGTCGGCCGCGCACCACCTCCGGCGGCCCGCCCTGCTCGACCTCGACGCCGACGGCGCGGCCGCGGTCGACGACGAGCCGGCGGGCCAGGCAGCCCGCCCGGATGGACAGGTTCGCTCGCGCGCGCGCGGGCAGCAGGTACGCGATGGCGGTGGAGACGCGCAGCCGCTCGCGCTGGTTCATCGGCCACGGGCCCACGCCGCGCGCGTCGGGGTGGTTGTGGTCCGTCACGGCGGGAATGCCGAGCGCCCGGGCGACGTCGCGGAACGCCGCCTGCAGGGGTACCAGCTCGCCGTCCCGCCAGCGGCGGATGGGGATCGGCCCGCCCCGGCCGTGGAGGGCGCCGCCCTCGTCCTGATCGTCCTCGAGCATGCAAAAGAACGGCAGCACCCGCTCCCACGCCCACTCGTCGTTGCCCAGGCGTGCCCACTCGTCGTAGTCGGTCGGCGCGCCCCGAAGCGCGATGGTCGCGTTGACGGCCGAGGAGCCGCCGGTCACCTTGCCGCGCGGGAACTCGACGTCCCGGCCCTTCACCGCCTCGGCCTTGAGGCCCCAGTCGTGCCGCACGACGGAGATCCAGGTGCTGTCCGTGAGGTCGTGGGGCGTGGTCTCCACGCTGGCGTAGTCCGGCCCCGCCTCGAGGAGGAGCACGCGGCGGCGGCGGTCCTCCGACAGCCGGGCGGCCAGGACGGCGCCCGACGAGCCGGCGCCCACGATGATGTCGTCGTAGATCATGGAGCGCTGACCCGGACGATAGCACGACGGCCGCCCGCGACGACGGCCGGGAGGGCCGGCGCCCTACTTCTTGGAGATCAGCCAGCGGTCGAGCGCCAGGTGCGGCAGGCCCGACCGCTCGAAGGTGTCCACGGCGTCGTCGGGGGAGCCCACCAGCGGCTCGCCGTGCAGGTTGAACGAGGTGTTGAGCACGGCGCCGATGCCGGTGCGGCGCTCGAACTCGCGGATCACCCGGTGGTAGCCCGGATTCCACGCCTGGTCGACCAGGTGAGCCCGCGCGGTGCCGTCCTGGGGGTGGATGGCGGCCACGATCTCGTCGCGCCGCTTCGGGTTCGTCGGGAACGCGAGCATCATGTACGGCGAGGCGAAGCCCTTCGGGTTCAGCACGTAGTCGGCCTCGCGCTCGCGCAGGATGCTGGGCGCGAACGGCATCCAGAAGTCGCGATTCTTGATCATCGTGTTGATGAGCGTGACGACGCGGTGGTCCGAGGGGTTGGCCAGGATCGAGCGGTTGCCGAGCGCCCGCGCGCCGAACTCCATGCGCCCCGCGCAGCGCGCGACGACGCCGTCGGACACGAGGAGCTCGGCGATCCTGCCGGCCATGTCCTCGGGCTCGCTCACGCGGTACCGGCTCGCGAGATCGCGCGCGCGGATCACCGCCTCCGCCTCGTCCGGATCGACGGTCGGGCCGAGATACGCCGGGCCGAGCGCGCGGGGCGCGGTGCCGCCCCGCGCGACGTACGCGAGATAGGCGGCGCCGACGGCGTTCGACTCGTCGCCGCACGACGGGAAGACGAAGAGGTCCCGCAGCCACTCCTCCTCGGCGATCAGCCCGTTGGCCTTCACGTTCATGAAGACGCCGCCGCCGAGCGCCAGGCGGTCGCCGCCGTAGCGGTCGCGCATGAGCCGCGTCCACCGCACCAGGCTCTCCTCGACGAGGCGCTGCGCGCCGGCCGCGATGGCGTCGAAGCGCTGGCCGAGCGTCGCCTCCAGCAGCAGCCGGTAGCGCGGGCCGCGCCGCCGCCAGGCGAAGCGCGCCGGCGTACCGGTCTCGAGGTCGAAGATCTCGCGCAGCGCCGCCCCCGCCCGCTCGGCGAGCCGCGCCGGCGCGTACGGCGCGAGGCCCATCACCTTGTACTCGTGCTCGCCGAACTTCATCCCGAGCAGCAGCGTCACGAACGAGTAGAACGCCCCCAGCGACCCGGGCGCGCTGGGCGTCGCCTCGCGCCGGACGAGCACGCTGCCCTGGCCCGAGGAGGCCGTCGCGCAGAGGCCGTCGCCGGAGTTGTCGTTGGTGAGGACCAGGGCCGGCGCGCCGCCGAAGTGCGAGCCGAAGTACGCGGCCGCGGCGTGGCACGCGTGGTGGTCGTAGGTCACGATGCGCTCGCGCGCGATGCCGAGATGCTCCGTGACGAACGCCAGCCGCTCGGCCTCCGTCAGCTCGAGCTTGCCGTGCGCCCGATCGGCGACCCCGACGCGCGCGCCGAGCTTCCGGACCTTGCGGCCGAGGCCGCCGGCCGGCGCGTCCAGGCGCACGCCGTAGTAGTCGCGCGCGTACTCGGCGTCGTGCAGCACGCGGTTCATCCACTCCCGCGCGTAGGCCTGCGAGCCCGCGAGCGCCACCACGTCGATGTCGCCGGCGGCGAGGCCGCACTGCTTCAGGAGCGCGTCGATGGCGAGGCGCGGATACCCCGCGTCGTTCTTCAGCCGCGTGAACCGCTCCTCGGAGGCGCACCCGACGATGGCGCCGTCGCGCAGGATGGCCGCCGTCGCACAGTGGGTCTCGGTGATGCCCAGGACGATCATCCCGACGATCTTAGCAGCAAACGCCGGCGCGCCCGAAGCGATCGCGGCGCCGACGCCTCGCCCGGCGCGACCTACTGCTTCTTCAGCCGCACCTCCTCGAGCGGCGCCGACCACGGATACGGGTCGATCAGCATCAGCGCCGGCTCCTCCACGCGCGGGCCGATCCCGCTCGGCCAGATATAGTCGTAGATCGGCGCGAAGCGCACGCGCTCGTGCAGCAGCGTCTGGATCTGGCGCAGCAGCTCCGCGCGCTTCGTGCGGTCCGTCTCGTTCGCCTGCCGGCGGTACAGCGCGTCGATGTCCGGGTAGCCGCCGTAGGCGAAGGCGCCGTCGCTGGGGACCGTCTGCGATATGCGGGACGCCGCGTTGCCGTAGACGGCGTTGATGCAGACGCAGACACCCTTGAGCTTCTTCGACGCCAGCGCCGCGTAGAACGCGGCGCGCTCCATCGTCCTCACGCGCGTCCGGATGCCGACCGCGGCCAGGTTCGCGGCGACCGCTTCGCCCATGCTGAAGTAGGGCGGCCACGGGTGGAGATCGCCGGCATCGAGGCCGTTCGGATAGCCGGCCTCGGTCAGGAGCTTCCTGGCGCGGGCGGGGTCGTACGCGTGCGGCTCGATCGGGATGGCGAACTCGAACGGGCGCGGGACGATGTTGCCGGTGAGCCGCGAGGCGCCCAGGTTCTCCGCCTCGTTGATCGCCTTGCGGTCGATCGCGTGGCTGGCGGCCAGCCGCACCCGGTGGTCGGCCCACGGCGACTTCGGATCCCACTGCTCGAGGAAATCCAGGTAGAAGGTGCCGATCGCGCCCGAGAAGGCCAGCCTGAGGGTCGGGTCGCGCTTGACGTCCTCGGCCATCGGCGCGTCGAGCAGGTAGGCGACGTCGACGTCGCCGCGCTTGAGCATGGCCAGGCGCGTGGTCGTCTCCGGCACGCTCTTGTAGACCAGCCGCTTCACCGACGGCGTCTTGCGCCAGTAGCCCTCGAAGGCCTCCATGACCAGCTCGACGCCCGGCGTGTGGCTGACGAACTTGTACGGGCCGAGCCCGATCGGGTGCTTCTTGAAGCCGTCGACGCCCACCTGCTGCAGGTATTTCCTGGGCGCGATCCAGCCCGCGGACGTCGCCAGCGTGCCGTAGAACGTCATGAAGTCCGGCCACGGCTCGGCGAGCCGGAAGCGCACGCGGTAGCGGTCCACCACCTGGACCTCGCGCACCTTGGCCTGCAAGAGCTTGGCGCCCTTCGCGCGCTCGAAGCTGAACTTCACGTCCTCGGCGGTGAACGGGTCGCCGTTGTGGAACCGCAGGCCCTCGCGCAGCTTGAAGTCGTATACGCGCTGGTCCGGGCTCACCGTCCACGACTCGGCGAGGCTCGGGGTGAGCATGTTCCCCGGCATGGGCTTCACGAGCGCGTCGTGGAGCGCGTACATCACCCAGAACGGCGTGAGCACGCCGATCACCTCGGCCGGATCGAACCACTGCGGCGAGAGCGTGACGTAGAGCGCCCAGCGCATCTCGCCTTCCGGCCTGGCCTGGGCCACGGCCCCGGGCGGCGGCGGCGAGGCGATCGTGAGAGTGACGGCGATGAGGGCAGCGGCGAGGACCAGAGCGATCGGGCGTCTGGCGGTCATGGGCCCCTCCTCGGAGGGCGCCATCTTACGCCAGGTGCTATCCTCGGGCACCGTCCGAACTTTGGCGCCGGAGGTCCTCATGGCTCCTCTCCGGAACGGTGGAGGCGAAGGCCCGATGGCGGGACGCGCCGCGCTGGCGATGGTTCTGCTCCTCGCCGCCTGCCAGACGAGCCCCGACCCGCCGGTCCGGACGGCCGCCCACGGCGACGCGCCGGTGACCTTCAACAACCAGGTCGTCCGGATCTTCCAGGAGCGCTGCCAGACGTGCCACCGCCCCGGCGAGGTGGCGCCCTTCTCGCTCCTGACCCACGCGGACGCGCTCGCGCGGAAGGGCGACATCCGGGAGGCGGTGGAGGCGCGCTACATGCCGCCGTGGAAGGCCGTCGAGGGCCACGGCGAGTTCGCCAACGTCCGGCGGCTGTCCGACGACGAGATCCGCCTCATCGCGCGCTGGGTCGAGGCCGGCGGGCCGGAGGGCGATCCGCGCGATCTACCGGCACCGCGACGATTCCCGACGGGCTGGGCGCTCGGGACACCGGGCGCCGTGCTGGCGATGAAGGAGCCGTACACCGTGCCGGCGCGCACGAAGGACATCTATCGCTGCTTCACGGTCC
>DASUPA010000126.1:0-4197 GCA_036276335.1 Candidatus Methylomirabilota bacterium
GACGTCCACCGCCACCACGCGCATGCCGAAGCCGAGCGCGCGGCGGGCCACCGCGCGGCCGGTCCCGCCGAAGCCGACGATCCCCATCGTCTGCTCCCACAGCTCGCGCTGCTCCTTCCGGATCGGCTCGCGGAGGTGAAAGGCCGGATCGCGCAGGGCCGTGTGCACGCCGCGAGTGAGCCCCAGCAGGAGGGCGAAGGCGTGCTCGGCCAGGTGGATGCCGACCTCGCCCTTCTCGCTCGCCAGGATCACGTCGCTCTCCACCAGCTCCTGGCCGAGGCTGGAGTCGACGCCGGCGCCGAGGCAGTGGTAGTAGCGCAGGCGCCGGGCGAGGGCGAAGACGTCCGGGCTCACGCGGCCGAGCAGCACGTCGGCGTCGCCGATCTCCTGGCGCTGCCGGTCGGGCGTCCGGGCCTCGACGAGGACGGACTCCTTCCCGGCGGCGGCCAGGATCTCCGCGTTCTGGTCCGGCGTCAGCATGGGCACCAGGGTCGAGATCGGGGTGAAGACGATCTTCAGCGCCGTCACGTGGCGCTCCTTTCGGTGGCTCCGGGGCGCGCCCGGCACGGGTGACTGCGGCGGGCGACTGCGGCCCGGTCCATGTCCGGGTGACCGTAGCCGAAGGCGGCCGGCACGGCAACCCGGTGGTGGTAGGCTGCTGGCCGATGCCCGGAGCGGCGCTCCCGTTGCGCGCGGTCACCGCCCTGTTCCTCGAGCGGCAGCACCTGGCCCGGCCGCGAAGCCGGCCGCTGACGCCGGGGCGCCTCGTCCGCTTCGTGGAGGACGTGGGCGGGCTGCAGCTCGACTCCATCAACGTCCTCGACCGCGCGCACTACCTGACGGTCTGGAGCCGCTTCGGTCCCTACGATCGCGCCCGCCTCGACCGGCTCGTCTACCGCCGACGGCTGCTGTTCGAGTACTGGGCCCACGCCGCGTGCCTCGTGTCCGCGTCCACGCTGCCCTGGTGGCGGCGCGCCATGCTGGACTACCGGACGCGCCACACGGGCTGGTCGGGCTGGCTCCGCCGGAACCCCAGGCTCCTCGCCGAGGTCAAGGCGGCCGTGGAGCGCAGCGGGCCGATGGCCAACGGCGACTTCGACGCGGGGCGGCGGCGGAACGGCAAGGGCGGGTGGTGGAGCTGGCAGCCGTTCCAGCACGCGCTCCACCACCTCTGGATGACGGGCGTGCTGACGGTTCACTCTCGCCGGCACTTCCAGAAGCGCTTCGACCTCCTCGAGCGCGCGATGCCGGGCGCCGCCGGTATCACCCCCGTTCCGTCGGTGGAGTTCCACCGCTGGCACGTCGAGCGCTCGCTGCACGCCATGGGGGCGGCGACCGATCGCGATCTCGCCGGCTACCTGACGTTCCCGCGCTTCATGTCGGCCGCCCGCCGCGCGGCGCTGCGGACGATGCTCGAGCGCGGCGAGGTGCGGGCCATCGACGTCGAGGGCTCGCGCGTGCGCTGGCTGGCGCTCGCGCGCGACGTGCCGCGCCTGGCCCGGGCCTCGGGCCGGGCGACCGCGTCGCACGGCACGACCCTGCTGTCGCCGTTCGACTCGCTCCTCTGGTATCGCGACCGGGTGTCGCGTCTGTTCGGCTTCGACTACCGCATCGAGGTCTACACGCCCGGCCACGAGCGCGTGCACGGCTACTACACGCTGCCCGTCCTGCACGACGGCCATCTCGTCGGCCGGGTGGACGCCAAGACCCATCGCGCCGAGCGCCGGCTCGAGGTCCGCCACGTGCACCTCGAACCCTGGTTCGCCAGCGGCGCGCCGCCGCCGTCCGGCGCCGCTCCGGTCGACCGGGATGCCGCGCTCGCGAGCCTCGTCGAGGCGCTGGGATCGCTGGCGACGTTCGTGGGGGCGGAGTCCGTCACGCTCGGGCGCGTGACACCGCGCCGTCTCGCGGCGGCGCTGGCGCCCGCGATCCGCTGACGGTCGTGGCCGTCAGAGCAGCTTCTCCATGACGATGGTGTCCACCCAGCGGCCGTCGAGGAGGCCCTGCTCCCTGTAGATGCCGACGGTGCGAAAGCCCATCTTCTCGTAGAGCGCCATGCCGCCGGTGTTGGTCGGGAAGGCGGAGAGCACCATCTTGTGATAGCCGTGCTCGCGCGCCAGCTCGATCAGGCGCGCCAGGAGCACCTTGCCGACGCCCTTGCCGCGATGGCCACGCTCGACGTAGAGGGAGAAGTCGGCCACGTGGCGGTAGCACTCGCGCTGGGCGTACTGGTTGAGGCTGCCCCAGCCGAGGATCGGAGCGGCCGCCGCTTGCCCGGCTGGCGTCGTGGGTGGCCCGCCCGAGGCGGTCTCCGGCTCCGCGACGATCACGGGGTGTCGAGGTCCCCGGGCGGCCAGCCACTGCCGGCGCTCCTCGGGCGTGCGCAGCTCCGTCTCGAGCGTCGCCACGCGGTCCTCGATGCCCTGGTTGTAGATGCGGCAGATCGCCGCGGCGTCGGCCTCGGTGGCGTGGCGAACGCGGTAGTAGCTGCTCATGCGGCGGCCGGGGCGGCGTCCACGACGTGCGCGATGCAGCCCGTGGTCGCGCCCGTCACCAGCGTCCTCATCGAACGAGACTATAATAGCCGGCGTGTTCCAGAGCGAGCGGTTCTTCCGCGAGGCGTGGCCGGCGATCTCGCAGGCGCTCAGCACGCCGGAGGCTGCCGCGCGCGCGGTGCGCTGGATTCTCGCGGTGACCAGGGTCAAGCCGGGCGCGCGCGTGCTCGACTCGCCCTGCGGGTTCGGCCGGCACTCGGTGGCCCTCGCGCGCCAGGGCTATCGGGTCACCGGCGTCGACTTCAGCGAGACCGAGCTGGCGCGCGCCCGCGCGGCGGCGCAGCAGGCCGGCGTGACGCTCGAGCTCGTGTCCGCCGACATGCGCGACACGGACTTCTCGTCGGAGTTCGAGCTCGCCGTCAACCTGGACCAGTCGATCGGCTACTTCTCGGACGACGAGGATCGGCAGCTCATCGACCGGTTCTGGCGCGCCCTCGTCCCGGGCGGCCTCTTCGTGCTCGACACCCGCAACCGCGACCAGTGCGTGAAGGTGCTGCCGGCCGAGGAGCGCCGTCAGTTCGACGACTGGACGCTCCGCATCGACAACGCCTTCGACCCGCTCACCAGCCGCTGGCACGCGCGGTGGTGGCGGCTGCCGTCGGCCACCGCCGACGGCGGCGGCGTCGTGCTGGGCGAGACCGACATCCGCCTGTACTCCGCGCACGAGCTGACGGGCATGCTGCGCCCCGAGCGGTGGAGCCGCGTCGACGTCTACGGCGCCCTCGACGGCACCCCGTTCTCCCTCGACGCCGCCCGCCTCGTCCTCGTCGCCCGGAAATAGTCAAAAGGAGACTGCTTCGATGACCACCGATCGCCCGCTCGTTATCCTCGCCGGCCCCACTCACGCCGACGGCGTCGCCAACCTCGAACGCGAGGCGCGCGTGATCCAGTGCGACGAGGAGACGGAGGCGCCGTTCCTCGAGGTGGCGGCGGAGGCGGACGCCATCCTCTTCCGGACCAAGCCGCGCTGCACCGAGTCGCTCATGGCCGCCTGCAAGCGGCTCCGCGTCGTCGGCCGCCACGGCGTCGGCCTCGACACGGTGGACCTGCCGGCGGCGACGCGCCTGGGCGTCGCCGTCGTGCACGCGCCCGGCTCGAACTCGCAGGCGGTGGCCGAGCACGCGCTGATGCTCATGCTGACGTGCGCCAAGCGCGCGCGCCAGATCGACCGGTGGACGCGCGAGGGCGACTGGCAGGCGCGGCGCGGCGGCAACGTCGAGCTCGGCGGCAAGACGCTCGGCATCGTCGGCGTGGGCAACATCGGCCGCCGCGTCGCGAAGTTCGCGGGGGCCCTCGGCATGCGCGTGCTCGGGTACGACCCCTACGTGCCGGCGGACGAGCTGGTGCGCCGCGGCGTGGAGCCCCAGCCGAGTCTCGAGGCGATGCTCCCGCAGGTCGACGTCCTCACCTGCCACACGCCGCTCACCGACGAGACCCGCGCGATGATCAACGACCGGACGCTCGGCCTCATGAAGAAGGGCGCGATTTTCGTCAACACGTCGCGCGGGCCCGTCCAGCAGGAGCGCGCGCTGTTCGAGGCCCTCGCGAAGGGCCAGCTGGCCGCCGCCGGCCTCGACGTGTTCGAGGAGGAGCCGACGTCGCGGGACAACCCGCTGCTGAACCTCGACAACGTCGTCGTGTC
>DASUPA010000127.1:0-9160 GCA_036276335.1 Candidatus Methylomirabilota bacterium
GCCCCGACGCCGACCGCCACGTCGAGGCGCTGACGAAGTACGCGAACGCCGGCTACGACCACATCTGCGTGCACCAGGTCGGCCCCGACCAGCAGGGCTTCCTGAAATTCTACGAGCGCGACATCCTCCCCCGCCTCACCAACCTCCGCGCCGCCGCATGATCAGCCGCCGCGATATACGCGATATCGCGATATAGAGGTGCGCTCCGGCTTTGCCGGGGCGCACCGAACGTTGGGGGGTTCGGGGGGCCATTTCGGGGCCCCCGATTGAGGAATCTCCCCCCGATCTAACAATTAAGGTACTTGGGGCTGATCAGCGCGGACTCGGTGCCGTCGTCGGACCAGGTCTTGCGGCGCAAGTTCACGAGATCCCGGCCGTAGACGTGGACCTCGACGGTGTCGCGCCGCGTCGGGTTGTGCATGCGGTGGACCTCGTCGCCGGGCACGAGGCGCGAGACGTCGCCGCGGTGGTGCCGCTTCACGCTGGTGACCTCGAGCTCCGCCTTGCCGGCCCCCGTCTCGGAGACGCGGTACCGCGTCTCCTCGATCTCGTTGTCGATCACGCCGATGACGCCCCACGTCTCGTGGTGGTGGGCGTTCGCGGTGTCGCCCGGGCGCCAGATCACGGAGGTCACGTTGAAGCGCGGCGCGCGGTGGAGCATGTAGCGGCCTCGGCTCTGCGGCGTGGATTTCAGGTACTCCGTCGGAATCGACGAGGGGTCCTGGACGAGCCGGCCCAGCAGCGGCGCCGCGCGCTCGGTGATCCGCTCGCTCGAGGTCTCCTCGCGCGTGATGCAGTCGAGGTCGGCGATGAACGCCTGCAGCGTGTACGTCTCGGTCGTCGCCATGGCCGTCTCCTTCACTCCACCGGCGTGTCGTGCTGGCTGGCCCATTCTGTCCACGAGCCGTCGTACACCGCAACCCGGGGAACGCCGACGAGGTGCAGGGCCAGCGCGACGACGGAGGCGGTGACGCCGGAGCCACAGCTCGTCGTGATCGGCTTGCCGAGGTCCACGCCGGCGGCCTCGATCGCGGCCCGCAGCCCCTCGGGCGGCAGCAGCGTGCCGTCGGGGCGATAGAGCGTCTCGTACGGCAGGTTCAGGCTGCCGGGAATGTGACCGCCGCGCAGCCCCGGCCGCGGCTCCGGCTCGGTGCCCGCGAAGCGCCCGCGCGAGCGCGCGTCGAGCACCTGCTCGGCGCGCGTGGCGAGGTTGCGCCGCATGGCGTCCAGGTCCCGCACGAGCTCGGGGCGCCGCCGCGCGTGGAACTCGCGGCGGGGCGGCGTCGGGGCGCCCGTCTCGAGCGGCCGTCCCCCGGCCTTCCAGGCGCGAAGGCCGCCGTCGAGGACCGCGACGGAATCGTGACCGAAGACCCGGAAGGTCCACCACACGCGTGCGGCACTGACGACGCCGCGTGTGTCGTAGACCACCACGCGGTCGCCGCTGCCGACGCCGAGGTCGCCCACGGCCGCCGCGAACGCCTCCGCCGTCGGCAGCATGTGGGGCAGCGTCGTCGTCGGGTCGGCGATCGCGTCGATGTCGAAGAACGCCGCCCCGGGAATGTGTCCCTGCGCGAACTCGGCCCGCGCGTCCCGCCGGAGCTGCGGCATGTGCCACGTGCCGTCCAGCACCCGGAGATCCGGCGCGCCCAGCTCCTTGGCGAGCCACTCGGTCGTGACCACGGTCGGCAGCCGCGCCGTCATGAGCGGCGGGGCTCCTCCCGCAGCAGGACGTGCGGGCTCTCGCCGTCGGGTCGCAGCGCCTCCTCCCAGCGGAGGTACGCCTCCATCGCGTCGCGCCCGCGCTCGTACGGCTTCAGCACGACGTCGTCGGTCTCGTCGAGCACGCGCGTGGCGCCCGTCTCGAGCGGCCGGCTCGCGGCCGACCAGGCGCGCGTGCCGCCCTCGAGCACGCTCGCGGCGTAGCCCAGCCCGCGGAGCGTCGCGGCGGCCAGGGTGGAGGCCACGCCGTCGGGGCAGGTGACGACCACCGGGCGCGTCCGGTCCTTGACCGCGTCGCCGATCCGCATCTCCAGCCGGCTGCGACAGATCCACGCCGCGCCCGGCACGTGACCGCGCGCGTACGCGTCGCTCGGACCGACGTCCACCACGATCGCGTCGCCGAGGTCGTCCGGCGCCACCCGCGGCGCCGCGGCGCGCGCGGCGTCCCAGCCGAACGGGACGGGTGTCGGATGGCCGGTCTCGACGGCGCCGCCCGCCTGCTGCCAGGCCGGCAGGCCGCCGGCGAGCACCGCGACGTCCGGGAAGCCCATCTTCTGGAACCACGCCGCCGTCATCACCGCGCGGGCGCCGCCGTCGCAGACGAAGACGAACGAGGCGGCGCGCACCGCGAAGTAGTCGTCGGTGGCCTGCACCGCCTGCCCGCCGGGCGCCCACACCGCGCCCGCCAGGTGGCCGGCCGCGTACTCGTCGGCGGTGCGCACGTCGACGAGGTACGTGTTGCGCCGGGCGCGCTCCGCCCACAGCCGGCGGACCGCGTCCGCGTCCACGAAGCGCACACCGTCCTCGGCGGCGACGCGCCGGGCGGTCGTCTCGGCCAGCGCGCGGCTCGCCGGCCCCGGCGGCGGCGCCGTGCGCGCCGCCCCGCGCTCGAGCGTGAGCCCGGCCAGCTCCCAGCCCATCGTTCCGTTCTCCAGCGCCACGACAGGATTCGGCAGGCCCATGCGGCGGAGCGACTCGGCGCCGATGTACGAGCGCGTCCGCCCGCCGCAGTGCACGACGATGGTCGTCTCCGGGCGCCGCACCAGCTCGCCGATGCGCGGCACCAGCTCGGCGCCCGGCACGCTGATCGCGCCGGGGATGCAGCCGCGCGTGTACTCCTCCGCCGTGCGGGCGTCGACGATGACCATGTCGTCGCCGCGCTCGATGCGGCGGGCCAGCTCGCGGGGCGGGATCTGCGGCGTCTTCATGGCGTGCAGCGCGTGCTCGCCGAAGACCTTGCTGGGCACGTTCACGCCCTGCACGAGCGCGCGGCCCGATCGGCGCCAGGCGGCCAGGCCGCCCTCGAGCAGCCGGACGTCGCCGTACCCCATCGCGGCGACGGTCGTCGCGGCCAGCGGGGCCAGCGTCCCGTCGGCGTCGACGAGGACGATCGGCGTGTCGAGCGCCGTGACCAGCGCGGGCAGGCGCGTCTCGAGCTGGCGGCGGGGCAGGGAGGTGGAGCGGAAGACGTGGCCTCGCTCGTAGGCGCCGCGCTCCCGGACGTCGAGCACCGCGTGCGGGGTAGGGCCGGCCATCAGGGTCGCGAGCGCGTCGGGGGTCAGCATGGCGCGTATGGTACATGAGCCGCCGGCCGATGGTACGCTCGGTGTCCCGGGAGGTGCGGCCATGAGCGTCGTGCGCGAGTTCGAGAAGGCCTTCAACCGACAGGACGTCGACGCGCTGCTCGCCTGCTTCACGGAGCGGGCCTCCTATCGCGACAACTTCTTCGGCGACCACGCGGGCAAGGACGGCCTGCGCTCGATGTTCCAGCGCATGTTCCGCGAGGGCCGCGACTACCACTGGCAGATGGACGTCGTCGTGGAGTCGCCCGCCGCGGCCGCCGCCGAGTGGACCTTCTCCTACGTGGTGAGCGAGGCGGTGCCGCGCAGCGCCGGGCGCAAGATCCGGTTCACCGGCATGAGCGTCTTCGAGCTGGCCGACGGGCGGATCGCGCGCTACCGGGAGTACTTCGACACCGGGGTGGCGCTGCTGCAGCTGGGCTTCGCGCCCGACGGCCTCGCCAAGGTGCTGCGACGGCGCCTCTGATCGCTTGCCGGCGGCACACCGGGGTGCCATAGTCGCCGCCACGATGGTGGAGCGCTCGCGGCTCGCGTTCCTCGACGTGCTGCGCGGGGTGGCGCTGATCGTCATGGTGGTCAACCACACCTCGCGCTGGTGGATCGATCGGCAGATGGGCTGGTCGCGCTACTGGCTGGTGTACGGCACCGTCACCGTCGCCGCGCCCATCTTCCTCTTCCTCGTCGGGTTCGTGCTCCCCGTGTCGCTCCACCGGCACGCGGCGGAGATGACGTCGCCGGCGCGGCTCCGCGGCTACCTGCGGCGCGGCCTGCAGGTCATCCTCGCCGGGCTCCTGCTCAACGTGGTGGTCTTCCCCGAGGACTCGATGTTCAGCGGCGGCGTGCTCCAGACGATCGGGCTCTCGATCATCGTGATGACGCTGCTGGCGCCGCTCCTCCGCCACCGCGGGGGCGGCCTCCTCCTGCTCAGCGTCGCCGTCGCCGCCTACCTGGCGTTCCTCGCCGCGCACCCGGCGCTCCAGGCGTGGCTGCCGCAGCACCCGTACGTGGGGCTCGTGCTCTTCTTCGACTACGCGCCGTGGCCGTGGATGTGCATCGTGCTCGTCGGGCTCGTCCTCGGCTGGTGGTGGCGCGAGGCGGCCGCGCGCGGACCGGACGCCGGCTTCTTCGCCCGGCTGGCCGCGATCGGCCTCGTGTTCATGCTCCTCGCCGTGCTCGCGGAGTGGCGGTGGCCGTCGACGCCGCACATCGGGTTCACGCGCGACCCGGGGCTCAACGCGCACTGGATCCCCGGGCCGATCACCGTCGTGTGGATCCTCGGCACCGTGTTCGTCCTGCTGGCGCTGTTCTACTGGCTCTGCGAGATCCGGGGCTGGCGGCCGGGCTGGCTCGTGACGCTCGGCCAGACGGCGCTCGTGCTGTACTTCCTCCACCAGATCATCGCCTACTCGCTCATGCACAAGTGGCTGCAGGTCAGCTTCCGCTCGTGGACGATGTTCTGGGTGTCGAACGCGGCGCTGGTGGCGATCTGCGTGGGGCTCGGCTACGGGTGGACCGCGGTGAAGGCGCGGCGGCGCGGCGGCGCGCCGCGGCCGGCGCTCGGCACCTAGATCACGCCTGCGTCCCGCAGTCGCCGGCGAACGGCGTCGTCGTAGCCGAGCTCGGCGAGGATCTCCGCCGTGTGCTCGCCGAGCAGCGGCGCCGGTCGATCCACCGCGCCGGGCGTGTCCGAGAGCTTCACGGGAACCCCGAGGTTCTTGATGGGGCCGGCGCCGGCGTGCACGAGGTCGACGACCATCTCCCGCGCCAGCGTGTGCGCATCGCCGAGGGCCTCGGGATAGGTGCTGACCGGGCCCGACGGCACGCCCTCGTCGGCGAGCCGGCCGAGCCAGTAGCCGCGCGGCTCCTTCTGCGTGGTGCGCTCGATCTCGGCCGCCAGCGCCTGCCGGTGCGCGAGGCGCTGCGCACCCGACGCGAAGCGCGGGTCGCCGGCCAGGTCCGGGCGGCCGATGGCGCGGCAGAGAGCCCCGAAGCGCGCGTCGTCCGTCACGGCCACGACGAACCAGCCATCGCTCCCTCGCAGGGCCTGGTGCGGCGCGGCGTGGGGGTCGGCCGAGCCCAGCGCCGTCGGCGTCCGGCCCGTGAGCCAGTAGTCCGTCGCGGCGCACACGGTCAGCGCCATCGCCGACTCGAGGAGCGAGGTGTCGACGAGCTGGCCGCGACCGGTGCGCTCGCGGTACTCGAGCGCGCTCAGGATCCCGTAGGCGCCGAAGAGACCGGCGGCCAGGTCGCTGAGCGGCACGCCCGCCTTCGCCGGCGCGCCGCCCTCCTCGCCGGTGAGACTGATGATGCCGCTCATCCCCTGCGCGATGAGATCGTAGCCGCCCCGCGGGGCGTAGGGGCCCGTGGCGCCGAAGCCCGAGATCGAGCAGTAGATCAGGCGCGGATTGAGGGCGCTCAGGTCCTCGTAGGCGACGCCGAGCCGCTTCGCCGCGCCCGGCCGGTAGTTCTGCACGAAGACGTCGGCCGTGCGCGCCAGCCGGTGAACGATCTCCACGCCGTCGCGCTGCTTCAGGTCGACGGTGAGGCTGCGCTTGTTGCGGTTGATCGCGTTGAACGAGCCGCTGTGCCCGTTCTGCTGCACGGACCCGCGGCGGGTCTCCTCGCCGCCGGGCGGCTCCACCTTGATGACGTCGGCGCCCATGTCGGCCAGGTTCATCGTGCAGTACGGCGCCGCCATCGCCTGCGTGAGGTCGATGACGCGAAGGCCCTCCAGCGGCTTCATCTCACTCTCCCGTGAAGACCGGCGGGCGCTTGGCGAAGAACGCCTCGAGCGCCTCCTTGTGGTCGCGCGTGCGCTGCAGCCGCGCCCACTCGCCGCGCTCGTAGGCGACCGCCTCGGCGAGCGGCAGCCGGGCGCAGTGCCGCAGCGCCAGCTTGTTGGCGCGCACGGACAGCGGCGCCCGCGACGCCACCACCTCCGCCCAGCGGCGCGCCTCGGCGGCGAGCGCCGCGTCGTCGACCACCGCCGAGACGAGGCCGAGCGCCAGCGCCTCCCCGGCGTCGACGGCGCGGCCGGTCAGGAGCAGGTCGAGTGCCACCGCCTCGCCGGCCACGCGCGCGAGGCGGGCGGTGGAGACGGCGAGGCCGAAGGTGACGCCCACGCCGGCCAGCCGGGCCGAGCGCGCGGCGACGCGGATGTCGCACGCCAGCGCGAGCTCGAAGCCGCCGCCGTAGGCGTAGCCGTTGACGGCGGCGATCGTCGCGCCGGGAAAGTCCGCGAGCGCGGCGAACACCGCCTCGTCGGCGTCGAGGAACGCCTGCACGGCGGCCGGAGCCAGCTTCGCCTCGTCGCGCAGGTCGGCGCCGGCGCAGAAGGCGCGCCCGGCGCCGGTGATCACGACCGCGCGCGCGCCGCGCGCGCGGAGGTCGGCCAGCGCCTCCAGGATCGCCTGGCGCACCGGGTCGCCGAGCAGGTTGAGCGGCGGCGCGTCCAGCGTGAGCGTCCCGGTCGTCCCCTCGCGCGCGACGCGCACGCTCATCGCCGGTAGTCCCGGTGCCACAGCTCGACGTACTCCCGCGCGTTCCGCTTGATGTCCTCCACCTCCTCCGGGCTCATCTGGCGGACCGGGCGGGCGGGGACGCCCATGACGAGCCAGCCGGCCTTGACCACCTTGCCCGGGGGCACCAGCGCGCCCGCGCCGACCTGGGCGCCGTCCTCCACGACGGCGCCGGTCAGCACGACGGCGCCGATGCCGATGCGGACGTCGTTGCCGATCGTGCAGGCGTGCACGACGCAGCGGTGGCCGATGGTGACGCCGTCGCCGACGATGCACGGGAACTCCGGCGTGACGTGCAGCACGGAGTTGTCCTGGACGTTGCTGTTGCGGCCGACCCGCACGTAGTTGTCCTGGTCGCCGCGCACGACCGTCAAGGGCCAGATGGAGGCGCCCTCCTCGATCACGACGTCGCCGATCACCTGGGCGGCGACGTCCACGTAGGCCCCGGGGTGGACGCGCGGCGTGCGGCCGGGCACCGAGCGGATCATCGCGCCGGCTCCGGCTCGAGCGCCTGGTTCACCGCGCGCTTGGCCGCCGCCACCAGGTCGCGCGGCCGGCCGGCCATGCCGCGCGCCCAGCTCGTCGCCTCGTCGAGCAGCCGCTCGGGCGCGACGACGGACGACAGCAGCCCGAGGCGATAGCCCTCGTCGGCCTCGACCGTCCGGCCCGTGAGCAGCAGGTCCCGCGCGCGCCCCTCCGGGAACAGCCGCGCGAGCTGGACGTTGGACGCCATGAGCCCGACCTTCACGCCGACGGCGCCGAGCTTCGCGCGCGTGGAGCCCACGCGGACGTCGCACCACAGGGCGAGCACGAGCCCCCCGCCCATCGCCCACCCGTTGATGGCGCCGATCACGGGACGCTCGTAGGCGCGCAGCACCTGGAACGTCTGCTCGCCGCGGGCCAGGAACGTGCCGACCGTCGCGTCGGTGAGCTGCTGCTCCTCGCCCAGGTCCGCGCCCGCGCAGAAGGCGCGGTCGCCGGCGCCCGTCAGCACGACGGCCCCCACGTCGTCGCGGCGGAAGTCGTCCAGGGCCTCGCGGATGCCGCGGCGGTTCTCGTCCGAGAGCACGTTCATGGGCGGATTGTCGATGACGATGTAGCCGACGCCGGCGTCCACCCACCAGCGCGTCTGCGTGTTGGCGCCCATCACTCGCCCGTGAAGACCGGCGTCCGGCGCTCGAAGAACGCCTCGACGGCGCGGCGGTGGTCCCGCGTGGCGACCAGCCGGCGGAAGTGCGCGTGCTCGAGCGCCAGCGCGGCGTCGGGCGTGAGCCCGCGCGCGGCGCGGACCGCGTCGCGGACGGCGGCCACGCCGAGCGGGGGCAGGCCGGCCAGCCGGTCGGCGAGCGCGCGCGCGGTCGCCGCGAGCGCGGCCGCCGGCACGACGCGCGTGACGAGGCCGAGGCGCAGCGCGGTGGCGGCGTCGAACGTCCGTCCGCCCAGGACGATCTCCTTGGCGCGCGCCTCGCCCAGCAGGCGCGCCAGCCGCCGCGCGCACCCCGCCACGTCGGCCACGCCCTCGGCGGAGAACGTCGCGGCGTCGGCCGCGAGGCGGATGTCGGCCTCGAGCGCGCGCTCGAAGTCCGGGCCGGCGCAGCAGCCCTCGACGGCGGCGATCACGATCCCGGCCGACTCGAGGCGCGACACCTAGACGACCCGCGCGGCGCGCAGCGCCGCCACCTCGGCGTCGGCGTAGCCGAGGTCGCGCAGGATGGCATCGGTATCGGCGCCGCGCGCCGGCGCCGGCGTCCGGAGGCGGGGCGGCGTCGCCGACATCTTCACCGGGTTGCCGAGGCTCTTCAGCGCGCCGAGCTCCGGATGGACGAGGTCCTGCACCATGCCGCGCGCCTGCGCGTGCGGATCGGCGAGCGCCTCCGGCACGGTGTAGATCGGCCCGGCCGGGATCCCGGCCGCCTCGCCCCCGGGCGGCTCGATCCGGATCACGTCGGCGCCCATGTCGGCGAGCAGCATGGAGCAGAACGCGCCCGGCAGGACGTGCGTCCGGTCGAGCACGCGGAGACCGCCGAGGGCCATCATCGCGCCCGCGAGTCTATACCACCGCGTCCGCGTCTAGAAACGGGCGCGATCGACGGCATGACGCTTGCTCGAATTTCGCCGGCGTGGACTACACCTCCAGCTTCAGCTGGCCGGTCATGTTGCTGGCGGCGGCGGTGGTCGTCGTCGTCGGCCTTGCCGTCGCCTGGGGCGTGCGGGCGCTCGAGCGACGCAACCGCGCGGAGCTGGGGGCGGAGCGGATCCAGACGCTGGTGGGCGAGGCGCTGGCGCGCGAGCCGCAGCTGAGAGGCGCCTCGATCCTGCCCGTGGCGAGCCTGCCGGTGGAGG
>DASUPA010000128.1:0-3138 GCA_036276335.1 Candidatus Methylomirabilota bacterium
CCAGCGCGGCGCCGTCGACCGGCACGCCTTCCTCCCGGGCGAACATTGCGCGGATGAGGTCGTCCGGCCGGGGCAGGCTCCCGGTGTGCGTGGTCAGGATGCGCTCGGTGCTCCGCTTCATGCGACCGGGAGTCTAGCGCGGTCTGGCCGGCTGGGGAACGGGTGTTCGCGTACGCCTGCCCCGCCGCGTGGTGACGAGCCCGGCCACGAACGGGCGGCGCCTCATGGCTCCAGCGTCACCGAGGCCCGCCGTCGCCCCTCGCGGACCCGTCGCTCCAGGCGTCGCCACAGCGCGGCCTTCATTCGGCGCCTGATGGCGGGGACCAGGCACAGGAAGCCGACGCTGTCGGTGAGGACGCCCGGCGTCACGAGCAGCGCGGCGGCGACGAGGATGATGATGCCGTCGACCAGCGAGCCGGCGGGAAGGCGCCCGGCGGCGAGCTCGCCCTGCACGTGGCGCAGCACCCCGAGCCCCTGGTACCGGGCGAGCGCCGCGCCCGCGACGCCGGTGACGATGATCACGGCGATCGTCGCCGGCGTGCCGATGTGCCGCCCCAGCTCGATGAGAAGCGCCAGCTCCACGAGCGGCACCACCACGAAGAAGAGAAGCAGTCTGCCCATCCCGTGCCGGGGGAGTCAGCGTCTCACGCGGCCTGCTTCGCGGCGTCGATGAGGTCCAGCACGGCCTGCTTGCCGTCCGCGAAGTACATGAGCGTGTTCTCGGCGGCGAAGAGCGGGTTGGGGATGCCGGCGAAGCCGGGGCTCAGGCTGCGCTTGATGACGATCACGGTGCGCGCCTTGTCGACGTCGAGGATCGGCATTCCGGCGATGGGCGACGTCGGATCGGTGCGGGCGAGCGGATTCACCACGTCGTTGGCGCCGATGACGATGGCGACGTCCGTCTGCGCGAAGGACGGGTTGATCGCGTCCATCTCCTTGACCTTCTCGTACGGGATGTCGGCCTCGGCGAGGAGGACGTTCATGTGCCCGGGCATCCGCCCGGCGACCGGATGGATGCCGAACTCCACCTCCACCCCGCGCCCCTCGAGCAGGCGCGCGAGGTCGCGCACGGCGTGCTGCGCCTGCGCGACCGCCATGCCGTACCCCGGCACGATGACCACGCGCCGCGCCGCCTCGAGCACCATCGCGATCTCATCGGCGCTGACCGACTTGACCCGTCCGGCGTAGACGTCGTCGTCGGCCGTCACCACCTCGGCGCCGACCCCGCCGAAGAGCACATTGGCGATCGGACGGTTCATGGCGCGGCACATGATCTGGGTCAGGATGATCCCCGACGCCCCGACGAGCGAGCCGGCCACGATCAGCATGTTGTTGTCGAGGACGAACCCCGTGGCGCACGCGGCCAGCCCGGAGTACGAGTTCAGCAGGGTGATGACGACGGGCATGTCGGCGCCGCCGATGGGGAGCACGGCGGTGACGCCGAGCACGGTGGCGGCGGCGACGATGACCCAGTAGAGCCACGCCGCCTCCGGCGTGACGACGAGCCAGCCGCCGAGCAGCACCGACCCGAGCAGGAGGGCGGCGTTGAGCGCCCGCTGTCCGGAGAACATCAGGGGGCGTCCGCCGATGATCTCCTCGAGCTTCGCGAATGCGACCAGACTGCCCCAGAACGTGACGGTCCCGATGATGCCCGCGCCCACGGTGGCGACCGTGAACTGCGCGGACGGGACCTGCCCCATCGCCAGCGCCTCGAGCAGCGCGGCGCCGGCGACGAGCACGGAGGCGGCGCCGCCGAAGCCGTTCAGGAGCGCCACCATCTGCGGCATCGCGGTCATGCGGATCCTGAGCGCGAGCAGAACCCCGATGATGCCGCCCACCGCCATCCCGCCGAGGATCACGGCGTAGCCCGTGGCCCCGTCGCGACCGAGCAGGAGCAGCGTCGCGACCACGGCGACGAGCATGCCGACGGAGCCGAGGAGGTTGGCACGCACCGCCGTGCGCGGGTGGCTCAGCCCCTTGAAGGTCAGGATGAAGAGGACGGAGGCGGCGAGGTACCCGAGGTTGACGAGCGCCAGACGCACGTCACTTCCGCCTGAACATCCGGAGCATCCGGTGCGTGACGAGGAAGCCGCCGACCACGTTGATGGTGGCGAACACGACGGCCAGGAACCCGAGGACCGTGGTGAGCGTGGTCAGCTGCAGGCCCGCCGAGAGGATGGCGCCCACGATGGTGATGCCAGACACCGCGTTGGCTCCCGACGTGAGCGGCGTGTGGAGGGTCGGCGGGACCTTGGTGATGACCTCGAAGCCGACGAACATGGCCAGGACGAAGATGAAGAGCGTGATCGCGAGCGCTTCCATCAGGTCTCCTTGCCGACGCGTGGGTGGACGATCTCGCCGCCGCGGGTCACGAGCGTCTCCCGCGTGATCTCGTCCTCGAGGTCGACGGCGACGGCGTGGTCCTTCAGCAGGTGCAGGAAGAACGCGACGACGGTCCGCGCATAGAGCTGGCTCGCGTGGTAGGGGACCGTGCCGGCGAGGTTGACGGCCCCCACGATCGTCACGCCGTGCTCCACGACCGTCTCGCCGGCGCGGCCGAGCTCGCAGTTGCCCCCTCGCTCGGCGGCGAGATCGACGATGACGGAGCCGGGCGCCATCGCGGCCACCATGTCGGCGGTCACCAGCACGGGGGCCTTGCGGCCGGGAACGACGGCCGTGGTGATGACCACGTCGCTCGCCGCCACCACGCGCGCCATCAGCTCCCGCTGCCGCTGGTAGAAGCTCTCGTCTCGCGCCCGCGCGTATCCCCGTGCGTCCTCGACGTCCGACGTGTCGAGCGGCAGCTCGACGAACCGCCCACCGACGCTCTCCACCTGCTCCTTGACCGCCGGCCTCACGTCGTACGCCGACACGACGGCGCCCAGCCGCCGGGCCGTGGCGATCGCCTGCAGGCCGGCGACGCCGGCGCCGACGACGAGCACCCGGGCCGGCGTGACCGTGCCGGCCGCCGTCATCATCATGGGAAACATGCGAGGCAGCGCCACGGCCGCGCGTAGCACCGCGCTGTAGCCGGCGACAGTCGACATCGCGGACAGGGCGTCCATGGCCTGCGCCCGGGTAATCCGTGGCATGAGCTCGACCGCGAAGGCGGTGACGCCGGCGGCCGCGAGGTCCTTC
>DASUPA010000129.1:0-13635 GCA_036276335.1 Candidatus Methylomirabilota bacterium
GCCCGAGCCGAGGATCTCCAGCCACCCGGACTGCTTGCACACCCGGCAGCCGTCGCCGCCGCAGAGGAAGCACACGACGTCCACCTCTGCCGAGGGCTCGGTGAACGGGAAGAACGAGGGCCGGAAGCGGATCTTCGAGCGAGCGCCGAACAGCTCCCGCGCGAAGAGCTCCAGGGTCCCCTTCAGGTCGGCCATGGTGACGTCGACGTCGACCGCGAGGCCCTCGACCTGGTGGAACATCGGCGAGTGGGTGATGTCGGCGTCGCGCCGGTACACGACGCCCGGCACGATGATGCGCACCGGCGGCGCCTGCGCGCGCATGGTCCGGATCTGCACGGGCGAGGTGTGGGTCCGGAGCAGGGTCTCGGACGACAGGTAGAAGGTGTCCTGCATGTCGCGCGCGGGATGGTCGCGCGGGATGTTGAGCGCCTCGAAGTTGTAGAAGTCCGTCTCGATCTGCGGGCCCTCGGCCACCGAGAAGCCGAGGCCCATGAAGACGCTCACGATCTCGTCGCGCACGCGCGTGAGCGGGTGGAGGCTGCCGCGCGGCGGGCGCCGCCCCGGCAGCGTCAGGTCGGGCCGGGCGCGCTCGCGCTGCCGGCGGCGCTCCGCCTCCAGCGCCTCCGCGAGCCGCGCGTCCAGCAGCGACTCGAGCTCCCGCTTGGCCTCGTTGGCGGCGGCGCCGACCAGCGGGCGCTCCTCCGCCGGCAGCGTGCCGAGCGACTTCAAGATCTGGGTGAGCGCGCCCGAGCGCCCGAGGTACTTGACCCGGAGCGACTCGAGCTCGCTCGAGGAGGCGGCGCGTCCGATGGCGGCCCGCGCCTCGCCCGCCACGGCCTCGACGCGCGGATGGGCCACGGCCCGCTCAGCGCGCCTGGGCTTTGGCCGTCTCGGCGAGCTTGGCGAACGCGGCCGGGTCGCTCATGGCCAGCTCGGCCAGCACCTTGCGATCGAGCAGGATGCCCGTCTTCTTCAGCGCGGCCATGAACGCGGAGTAGGACAGGCCCGCCTCGCGGCAGGCCGCGTTGATGCGGACGATCCACAGCGCCCGCGCCGTCCGCTTCTTCTGCTTGCGGTGGCGGTACGCGAACGCGCCGGCCCGGAGGACCGTCTCGGCGGCGGTCCGGTACAGTTTCCGGCGCCCGCCGAAATAGCCCTTCGCCTTCTTGAGCACCTTCTTGCGCCGCTGGCGCGTCTTGCTTCCACCCTTCGCCCGTGGCATCGCTCGTTGCCTCCCGTGTGTCGCTCGATCAGATGTAAGGGACCAGGATCTTGAAGCCCGGCGCGTCGGCGGCGGAGATGACGGTCGCCTTGCGGAGGCTCCGCCGCCGCTTCGGCGACTTGCCCTCCAGCTTGTGCCGCTTCCAGCCCTTGTGGCGCTTCAGCTTGCCGGACGCGGTCATCTTCACCCGCTTCTTGGCCGCGCGCTTCGTCTTCATCTTCGGCATATGGCCGTCTCCGTTATCGAGGAGCGACCCGGCTCCGCCGGGTCGCTTCCGAGCGTATGGGGGTATGGGGGCCATGTCGGGGCCCCCATGTCAATCAATGCTGGGCTTTGGGGCTCAGCATGATGTGCAGCATCCGGCCTTCCATGCGCGGGTTGTTCTCGGTGACCGCGATGTCCGAGACCGCCTCCACCATCTTCTGGAGCATCTTCCAGCCGAGCTCGGTGTGCGCCATCTCGCGCCCCTTGAAGCGGACGGTGACCTTGGCCTTGTGGCCCTCCTCGAGGAACCGGCGCACGTGCTTGACCTTGAAGTCGAAGTCGTGCCGCTCGGTCTTCGGCCCCATCTTCACTTCCTTCACGAGGATGGTCGTCTGCTTCTTCCGCGCTTCCTTCTGCCGCCGCGCCTGCGTGTACTTGTACTTGCCGAAGTCCATGATGCGGCAGACCGGCGGCTGCGCCTCCGGCGCGACCTCCACGAGGTCGAACTCCTGGCTCCGTGCCGTCTCGAGCGCCTGCTGGGTCGGCATGATGCCGAGCTGCTCGCCGTCCGCGCTCACCACGCGGACCTCACGAACCCGGATCGCTTCGTTGATGCGGATTTCCTGTGCTTTGCTGATGGATGTCGCTCCTAGAGGTACGCGATGGGGGACGCCGCCCGCGCGCGCGAAGCGCGGGTGCCGGACCGCCCGATCACGAGCGGCCCACGGTTAAGCCGGGCTCACGAGCACCGATCTCGCGGACGAGATCCGCCACCAGGCGGTCGAGCGGCACGGCGCCGGCGTCGTCGCCGCTGCGGTGGCGGACGCTCACCGTCTCGCTCTCCGCCTCCCGCGCGCCGCACACGAGCATGTAGGGCACCTTGCGCAGCTGCGCGTCGCGGATCCGGTAGCCGAGCTTCTCGTTGCGGTCGTCGAGCTCGGCGCGGATGCGGGCCGCCCGCAGGCGCTCGTGCACCTTCCGCGCGTACTCGCCGAACTTCTCGCTGATCGGGATCACGCGCGCCTGCACGGGCGCCAGCCACGTCGGGAACGCGCCGGCATAGTGCTCGGTGAGGATGCCCACGAAGCGCTCGAACGAGCCGAAGATGGCGCGATGGATCATCACCGGCCGCTTCGGCTGGCCGTCGGTGTCGATGTACTCGAGCGCGAAGCGCTCGGGCTGCTGGAAATCGATCTGGATCGTGGCGACTTGCCAGCGCCGCGCCAGCGCGTCCTGGATGTCCACGTCGATCTTCGGACCATAGAAGGTGCCGTCCCCGGGATTGAGCTCGAAGGCCAGGCCGTTGGCGCGCAGCGAGTCCTCGAGCCCCCGCTCGGCCACCTGCCACTGCTCGTCGGTCCCGAGCGACTTCTCGGGGCGCGTGGAGAGCTTGAAGGACGGCTCGAGCCCGAACGGCCTGTACCAGTCGCGCACCAGCCCGAGCATCGCGGTGATCTCCGCCTGCACCTGGTCGAGGCGACAGTACACGTGGGCGTCGTCCTGCGTGAACTGGCGCACCCGGAACAGGCCGGTCAGCGTGCCGGACCGCTCGTTGCGATGGAGCCGTCCCATGTCCGAGAAGCGCAGCGGCAGGTCGCGGTACGAGCGTAGCGCGTGGCGATACACGAGCGTCGACTCCGGACAGTTCATCGGCTTGAGGCCGAAGACCTGCTCCTCGGCCTCGACGAGGAACATGTTGTCCTGGTAGTAGTCCCAGTGCCCCGACTGCTCCCAGAGCCGCTTGTTCACGAGGATCGGCGTGGAGATCTCCTGATAGCCGCTGGCGTCCAGGTGCTCGCGAACGAACCGCTCCAGCTCGCGCACGATCGTCCAGCCGCCGGGCAGCCAGATCGGCGCGCCCGGCGAGACCTCGTTGAAGACGTAGAGGTCGAGCTCGCGTCCCAGCTTCCGGTGGTCGCGCTTCTTCGCCTCCTCGAGCCGCCACAGATACCTGTCGAGATCCTCCTGCGAGAGCCACGCGGTGCCGTAGATCCGCTGCAGCATCGGGTTCTGCTCGCTGCCCCGCCAGTAGGCGCCCGACGAGGACAGCAGCTTGAAGAACCTGATCTGGCCGGTCGAGCCGACGTGAGGACCCCGGCAAAGGTCGATGAAATCGCCCTGCGTGTAGAGCGAGACCGTCGGCGCGTCGAGGCCCTCGAGGATCTCGACCTTGAATCGCTCGCCGAGCCGCTGGAAGAACGCGATCGCCTCGGACCGCGGCATCTCGCGGCGCTCGAACGGGAGATCGGCCTTGGCGATCGAGCGCATCTCGTCCTCGATCCGCGCGAGGTCCTCCGGCGTGAACGGCTCCGGCCGGGCGAAGTCGTAGTAGAAGCCGTCGTCGATGGCCGGGCCGATGGCGACCTTCACGTCGGGGAACAGGCGCTTCACCGCCTGGGCCATTACGTGCGAGGTGGAATGACGGAGGGTCGCGAGCGGCGTCGCGTCGCAGTCGAACTCGCCGGTCAGTCGGAGATGACGATCTTCTTCAGCGTCGGCCATACACTCCTGGAGTCGAGATGAATGGTAGGCTCGGGCGGTTTCGAACCGCCGACCTCCTCTGCGTCAGAGAGGCGCTCTCCCACTGAGCTACGAGCCTATCCAGAGTACCGCTCATGCTACACAGGGCCTCGCAGGGGTGTCAAGCCAAGGTCAGCAACAACGGGGGTTTACCGGAGGATGTTGGTCAGCGACGACTGCACCACGTAGCTGAACGTGGCCAGGATCGGCACCCCGGTCTTGCTGAAGGCGTCCGGGATCGGCGGGAAGTCCGCCAGCTTCACCGCGTTCACCGCGTAGTCGTCGTAGATCGCGTACCCCGACGATCGCACCACCGTGATGAACGGCACCTTGCCGTTCTTGGCGATGCCGAACTCGATGATCAGCTGCACCGTCTTGTACTCGCACTCGCGCGTCGTCCGGTTCTTGACGCACGGGTAGCCCCACTTGTCCTTGATGCGGCGGCGCACCTGGTCGAGGTAGTCGCTGTAGCGCGGGTCTTCCGAGTCGAGCGGGATCGGCTCCCCCTCGATGCCCGCGCGGCCGGCGCCCGAGCCTCCGGCCCCACCACTGCCGCGTCCGAGCGACCGGATGTCCGGCAGCGGCCGCGCGGCGGGTGCCGGCGGCAGGGCGGCGACCTGCGGCGCGGGCGGCTCGGCCGGGGGCGCCGGCGGCGCGCTCTCCGGTGCCGCGGCGGGCGGAGCCGGCGGGGCCGGCTGCGGCGGCGCCGCAGCCTCCGCCGGGGGCTCCGGCGCCTTCGCGGGCGTGTCTGCCTCGGGCGCCTTCGGAGCCGGGACGGCCTGTTCGGTGTCCGGCGCCGTGGGGACGGGGGGACGGGCCGCGGGCGGCTCTGCGCGCGCCACTCGCTGTTCCCTGGGCTCCGCGGGACGCGGCTCGGGCCGAGGCGGCGCCGGCTTGGCGGCCACCGCAGGCGGCGCCGGCGAGGCCTTGCGCGGCGGCGGGGTCCGGCGCGGCGGCGGGGTCGGCGGGCTTCCGGGGCGGCCGGGCGGCGGCGACTCGGGCGCGGCCGAAAGCTCGACGATCAGGGGCTCGCCACGCTTGACCGTGAGCGTCGGGGAGGCCGGGGGCCCCCAGAGCACGGCGGCGACGAGCACCAGGTGCAGCGCCACGGACAGGGCGATGCCGCCCGCCAGACGACTGCCCTGCCATTGCCGCAGGAACTCGACGAGGCCCATGGCCGCGTCAATTATAACGAGCGGCGCGGCTCAGAGGTCCCGATCCATCGCCTGGGCGATCTTCCGGACCCGGCCCATCATGGCCGCGAACTTCTCGGGCTTGAGCGACTGGGGGCCGTCCGAGAGCGCCTCTTCCGGGCGCGGATGCACCTCGATGATCAGCCCGTCGGCCCCGGCGGCCACCCCGGCCATCGCCATGGCCTCCACGTACTCCCAGTGGCCGGTCCCGTGGCTCGGATCGACCACGACCGGCAGGTGCGTCAGCTTCTTCAGCACCGGCACCGCGTTGAGGTCGAGGGTGAAGCGCGTCGACGTCTCGAAGGTCCGGATCCCCCGCTCGCACAGGATGACGTTGCGGTTGCCGCCGGCCAGGACGTACTCGGCCGAGAGCAGCCACTCCTGGATGGAGGTCGACATGCCGCGCTTGAGCAGCACCGGCTTGCCGGCGGCGCCGACCTTCCGCAGCAGCGAGAAGTTCTGGACGTTGCGGGCCCCGATCTGGAGGATGTCGGCGGTCTCGGCGACGACGTCGACCTTCTCCGGCTCCATGACCTCCGTGATGACCGGCAGCCCCGTCTCGCGCCGGGCCTCGGCGAGCAGCTTGAGCCCCTCCTCCTCGAGCCCCTGGAAGGCGTACGGCGACGTGCGGGGCTTGAAGGCGCCGCCGCGCAGCACGGAGGCGCCGGCGGCCTTGACCCTCGCCGCCACCTCCAGCACCTGCTCGCGGGACTCCACCGAGCACGGCCCCGCCATGACGACGATCTTCGTGCCGCCGATGGCGGCGTCGCCGACCCGCACGACGCTGTTGGCCTGGTGCACCTCGCGCGAGGCGAGCTTGAACGGCTGCAGGATCGGCGTCACCGACTCGACCACCTCGAGCGACTCCAGCGCGCGCAGCCGCTCCTTGCCGCGGTCGTCGCCGATGGCCCCGATCACGGTGCGCAGCTGGCCACGGATCGTGTGCGGCCGGTAGCCCATGGCCACGATGCGCCGCTCCACGTCCGCCACCTGCTCGTCCGACACCGCCGACTTCAACACGATGATCATTGCGCTCTCCCCCACCCCGTCGTGCACGCACAAAAAAAGGCCGCGGGTCGCGCCCGCGGCCTCGGAGTGGCCTCGCCGCGGGCGTTCGGTCCGCCCGCGGCTCCCTGTCTCTAGGTCAGAGCCGGTGGGCGGACCTCGGCGAAGTAGAAGAAGCCGAAGCCGAACCACCGGATCGAGGTGCCCATGTGCGTGCCGGCCATCCTACGAAGGGAACTGCGGCCTGTCAAGGCGCTTGCGCTCGAGGTACTGCCGCCGCTTGCGGCGGATGCGCAGGATGATGCGGTCGCGGTAGTAGTAGATCGGCAAGCACACGGCGGCCACCAGCGCGATGAAGACGCCGGCGTAGATGTACTGCTGATCGGCCACGTGCGCGCCGAAGTACGAGCTGATCCACGTGCCCGGCAGCCGCCCGACGGTCGAGATGATCGCGAAGACCCAGAACGGCATCGGGCTGATCCCGAACAGGTAGGAGATGATGTCCTTCGGAAAGCCGGGGATCAGGTAGAGGATGAAGCAGAGGATGGCGCCCTCGGCCTCCAGGATGAAGTTGAGGTTGTGCCAGTTGCGCTCGCTGAGCCACGGCCGGATGAGCGGCTCGCCCCACATGCGGCCGAGGCCGAAGCAGCTCAGCGTGCCGGCCGTGAGCCCGATCGTCGAGTAGACGAGCCCCCACAGCGTGCCGAAGAGCGCGCCGCCCACCGGCCCGGTGATCTCGCCCGGGATGGGCGAGACGACGACCTGCAGCGCCTGGATGACGATGAAGACCAGCGGCGCCATCCAGCCCCACGACTGCACCGTCTCCTTGAGGTAGTGCTTGTCCTGGTAGAGCCGCACGACCATGCGGACGATCGGCGAGTCCGTGACGACGAGCCAGATGACGATGACGAGGATGGCCGCGAGGGAGATCGACGCGACGGCCCAGCGCGTGGTGTCGCTCCAGGTCGCGGGCCCGCGCTTGAGGTACCGCTTCACGCAGGCGGTCTCCGCTCGCTCCACGGGCGCGCCGCCTCGAAGGCGGCGCAGGCGGCCAGCACCATGCGGTCGGCGTGGCGGCGGCCCACGACCTGGAGCCCGACCGGCAGACCGTCGGCGGTGAACCCCGCGGGCACGGAGGCGGCCGGCTGGCCGGTGAGGTTGAACGGATAGGTGAACGGCATCCACCCGAGCGGCGACACGCGCTCGCCGTCGATGTCGCGCGGCATGCGGCCGTCGGCGGCGAAGGGCGCCACCGCCGTCGTCGGCGTGAGCAGCAGGTCGAAGCGCTCGAGGAACGTCCGGACCTCCTGCCAGTAGGTCCGGACCTGCCCCAGCGCCTTCAAGTAATCGCGCGCGCTCACGGTGCCGCCCTTGCGGATGAACTTCACCAGCGTGGGATCGAGCTTGTCCTCGGCGGCCGGCAGCTCGTCGGACCAGGCCGCGTAGAACTGCGCGGCGATGAGGGTCGCGAACGCCTCCTCGGGATTCTCCCAGCCGGGATTGACCACCTCGACGTGGCAGCCCAGCGTCTCGAACTCGGCGGCGGCGTCGCCGCACAGCTCCAGCACCGCGGGCTCCACGCGCGCGTACCCGAGGTCGGGCGTCCAGGCCACGTTGAGGCCGTCGACGCCGGCGTCGCACGCCGCGACGTAGGAGCCCTCCTCGCGCGGCAGCGACTCGCGATCCCGGTCGTCGCCGCCCGCGATGACGTCGAGGACCAGCGCGGCGTCGCGCACGCTCCGCGCGATCGGCCCGACGTGCGAGACGTGGTCCCAGCCGGGGAACCCGGGATGCTGGGGCACGCGCCCGTACGACGGCTTGAACCCGACGAGGTTGCAGAAGGCCGCGGGGATGCGGACCGAGCCACCGCCGTCGGTGCCGAGCGCCAGCGGCCCCAGCCCCGCTGCCACGGCGGCGGCGCCGCCGCCGCTCGAGCCGCCGGGCGTGCGCGAGGGATCCCACGGGTTGCGCGTCGTGCCGAACAGCGGGTTGTCGGTGATGGCCTTGTGGCCGAACTCCGACGTGTTCGTCTTGCCGAGGAGCACCGCGCCGGCCGCCTTGAGCCGCCCGACCGCCACCGCGTCCTCTTCCGGCACGAGGTCGGCGAAGAGCCGGGAGCCGCCCGTCGTGCGGATCCCCCGCGTGTAGATCACGTCCTTGATCGAGATCGGCACGCCGTGCAGCGCGCCGAGCGGCTCGCTCTTCATGACGGCGATCTCGGCCTCGCGCGCCGCGCGCCGCGCGACGTCGTGCGCGACCAGGCAGAAGGCGTTCAGGCGGGGATTGAGCGTCTCGACGCGCGCAAGGATCGCCTCCGTCAGCTCCACCGGTGACAGCTGCTTGTCGCGAATGAGCGCCGCGCATTCGAGCGCGGAGCGCCAGACGAGATCCCCGGACCCCGAGATGCCGTGCACCGGGCGCATTGTATCATCCGGTTCGTGGCCGCCGATCGCACTCCGACCGTGCGACGCGACGCCGCCGGGCGGCTCGCCGCGGAGATGGATCGGCGCGGCGCGCCGGTCGGCGAGCTCACCTGGACCGCCGACGGTCGGCTCGAGCGCGCGGCCGTGCGCATCCCGGACGGCTCGTGGATCAGCGTACACCCGGGCGCCGGCGCGGCCGGTCCCTGGGGCGCGTCCGACGAGCTCCGTCACGGCGCCCAGCCGCTCACGCCCTTCGCCGCGCTCGACTGGACGCGCATCGACCGCATCCCGCCGCTGGCGGAGCCGGCGCGCCTGCCGCCCGGCGCGGGCACCGCGGTGCTGAACCTGCTCGCGCGGCTCGCGGCCGAGCAGGGCGTCGGCACCCTCCGCTACGAGGGTCCCTACCCCACGGAGCAGCTCTTCCTGGCGCTGCTGGAGTCGTTCCGCTGGACGGGCGACGCCGGCGCCGACCCGCTCGCCGCCTTCATGGCCGGCGGGCTCGCGTGGACGCCGGCCCCGCACGCGCGCGCCTTCGAGGCGGGCGGCGTGTACGTGCAGCGCCGGGCGCGCGTGGAGAAGATCGTCCTGGGCGGTCGTGTCTTCTACCGGCCCGACTGGCAGGGCGTCGGCCGCCGGACGGCGCGGGTGGTGCGCGACGACGGCGACACGGTTCGCGCCTCGCTCCAGGTCCTCGGCGTGGTGCTCGAGGACCAGGCGGTGCTCGACCGCGAGGGCGCCGTGCTGGCGCTGCCGCCGCCGCCCGCCGACCCGCCCGCGCGCCAGCCGCTGCCCGCGGCGCTGATCCACGGGCTGACCGCCGCCGTGGTGGCCGCCAGCGCGCCGGCCCTGGCCGGCGCCATCCGGCGCGCCGCCGCCGAGCTCACGTTCGAGTGGGGGCCGGTGCCCGCCGACCTCGTCGCGAGCACGCCCGCGGCGGTCCGCCTCTCGCCGCGCCTGCTTCGCGCGCTCCGGGCGGTGGCGGAGCGAGCCGGCACGCCCGGCGAGCGCCTCGGTGCCGCGCTGGCGGCGCTGGGCGAGGCGGCGGATCTCGTCGGCGACGAGCTGCGGCGGCGGGCGCAGGCCGCGCTGGCGCGCGCGGACGCCGAGGCGCAGGCGGCCGCGCTACGCGAGACGAGCGGACCCGGCGCGGCGGACGGGGCGGCGATCGCCGCGGCGGTCGAGGCGCTGCTGGCCGCCGCGGATCAGCTCGCGTGAGCGATCATCCACACGTTGAAGGCGACGAAGGCGGCGACGGAGACCGCGGAGACGACCACGTAGCCCACGTAGAGCGCTTCCTGGCGGGTGACGCGACGGGCGGGGGCGCCGCGGAGGAGCGCGCCGACGTAGTGCATGGCGTCCTGCTTGAGGGTCGGGATGCCGAGCATGTCGACGAGCACGTGATAGCCGTCCATCTCGATGAAGCAGAACGGGTAGAGGGCCACGATGAAGGCCTGCCACTGGATCATGCCGGAGGCGGCGGCGAAGGCCTGGAGGAACGAGCCGGGCGTCGCCTGCAGCGCGGCCACGAACCAGAGCGAGCCGAGCACCAGGTGCACGAGCGCCCCGGAGACGGCCGTCACCACGCGCGCGCGGCGGCTGCCCATGAAGATGTCCGTGACGTCGACGTAGAACGTCGGGACGAAGCCGTGCAGGAAGGTGAAGCCGAACTCGCGGACGCGGCGCCCGTAGTGCACCAGCGCCAGCCCGTGCACGATCTGGTGCGCGGCGACGGTCACGAGGAACAGGAGCTTCACCGAGAGCACGGCCAGCAGCGGGCTCTTGCCGAAGCCGGATACCACCTGCTCGGCGTCGGGCCACAGGCGCGCGCCCGCCACGAATCCGACGACGGCCAGGACGGCGCAGACCAGCGCCGCCGCCGGCGTGAAGAAGAGGAAGCCGCCGAGGCGGTACGCGCGGCGGAAGACCGGCTGGACGTTGCGGCTGGAGATGTTCACGCGCTCGAGGACCGTCAGCGCCGACTCCGCCATCTTCGCCACGGGACGCCGGCGGTTGCGGGCCAGCGCCTGCCGCAGGCGCGACGTCGGGGTGAGGGTCAGGAGCTGGGCCCGCTGGAGCTTGCGGATGAGCTGCGGGATGACGTCGAAGTCGAACTCGCCGTAGCGCAGCACGTACGCGGTGGCGATCTCCTGCAGCGACCGCGCGCCGTCCATCTGCTCCCAGAGGAAGCGCTCGGGCTCGGTGATCAGCAGGAAGCGGTCGGTGGCGGTGTTCTTGAGAATGAAGCTGCGGTGGCCGTCGACGCGCGAGGCCACCTCCGCCAGCTCGAACGAGCTGTCCGGCACGCGCTGCGGACGCGAGCGGATGAAGGCCGCCGCGCTGCCGATTTCCCGTACCTCGAAGCGCTCGCCGCCGTCCTCGCTCCGGACGAGCAGCTCGAGCTTCGCGCGGCGGGGCTTCACCTCGGCCATCGCGTCACCGGCTCTCGACGTCGAGGCCGGTGGCCTCGAGGCCCCAGCGGGTGACCTCGGCGACGAGGTCTCCGGAGGCGCGCAGGCGCTCGATGAAGACGTGCACCAGCGACTGGAAGAAGGCGGCGGCGGCGCGCGGGCTGTCCTCGGTGAGGCGGGCCAGGGCCGCGCGATCGAGGACGAGCAGGATCACGTCGGTGTCGGCCTGCACGGTGGCCGAGCGCGGCGACCGGTCGAAGAGCGCCATCTCGCCGAAGAAGTCGCCCGGCCCCACCCGCGCGAGCACCTGCTCGACGCGGCCGGTCACCGCCTTCGAGATGACGATGGAGCCGGCGCGGACGAGGAACATCTCGTCGCCGTGGTCGCCCTCGCGGAAGAGGATCTGGCCACGGCGCAGGGGCTGCTCGCGCAGGCTGCCGGCGAAGGTCGCGAGGTCGGGGTCGTCGACGTTGCGGAACAGGCGCACGCTGCGAAGAAACGCGAGCGTGTCGCCCGAGGTGCCCACCACGCCGAGAGGCTCGGAGCTAGGTCGCCACGCGGCGGATCAGCGCCGTGCGGAACTCGCTCGCACGGTGGTTCGCCGACGTCTGGCCGAGCCGGGCCAGCGCCGACAGCACGGTCGCGCGCTCGTCGTCGCTCAGCTCGTACTCCGCGAGGATCGGCTCCGGCGCGCGCTGCAGATCCGCGAGGAAATCGGGATCGATCATGACGCGACCGACGAGCTCGGGAAGACGTGGCGACATGGCATCCGGATGATACCAGACCCCCATGGCCCGAGAAAGGGTGCCGCCCGTCCCGTCGACGGGCTTTACAGGGTCGTCATCGACGCCGGCCTCGAGGGCCCGGCGGCGGTCGCCTCGGGTCCGGTGCCGGCGCGAAGCGGCAGCATCACCCGGAAGGTGGCCCCGCGCCCGACGCCCGGGCTCTCCGCGCGGACGGTGCCGCCGTGTGACTCCACGAGGTAGCGCACGAGCGCCAGGCCCAGGCCGAGGCCGCCGTGGGCCCGCGTGGTGGAGCTGTCGGCCTGGCGAAAGCGATCGAAGACGTGCGGCAGCATGTCCGGCGCGATGCCGATGCCGGTATCGGCGATCGTCAGGTGCGCCTCCCCCGCGCTCCGGTGCAGCCGGACGGCGATCGTCCCACCCGCAGGCGTGAACTTCACGGCGTTCGACAGCAGGTTGGCGAAGACCTGGTCGAGGCGGTCGGCGTCGCCGTCCACGAACATGCCCTCCCGCTCGAGGTCGCTCACGACCCGGAGGCCCCTGGCCTCGGCGGTCACCCGCGCCGATTGCACGGCGGCGTCCACGGCCGCCGCGAGGTCCATCGGCCGCACGTCGACGCGGAGCTTGCCGGCGAGGATGCCGGAGACATCCAGGAGGTCTCCGATGATCTTCGTCTGCGCCCGCGTGTTGCGCTCGATCGTCTCCAGCCCCCGGGCCACCGCCGGCGCGTCGAGCCGGCCGGCCCGCATGAGCCGGATCCAGCCGAGCATGGCCTGGAGCGGCGTGCGCAGCTCGTGCGACAGGACCGCCAGGAAATCGTCCTTGCCGCGGTTGGCCGCCTCGGCCTCGGCGCGCGCGCGCTGCTCGAGACGGAAGAGCTCGGCGTTGCGGAGGGCGACCGCCGCGTGCTCGGCCACGCGCAGCGCCACCGCCTCGTCCCGGTCGGTGAACGGCTGCCGCCGCCGCCGGCCGCAATAGATCAGGCCCTCCAGGCGGCCCTGGCGGGTGATCGGAACGACCAGCATCGAGACGCTGCCCTCCGCCTCGACGAACGGGCGGATGTCCTCGGGCAGGCGGGGATCGGCCAGCATGTCCTCCGACCGGGTCGGTCGCCCGGACGCCAGGACGTCGCCGGCGAGGCCGCGGCCCGCGCGCAGCCGGAGCCCCGCGGGGTCCGAGCGCGCGCCGACCGAGTACCGGTACGTCATCTCGGTGCGCCCGGCATCCCACAGCGCGATCCGCGCCACGTCGCAGCCGGTCAGCGCGCGCGCCGCGTCGGCGACGGCCGGCAGCACCGTGTCGGCGTCGAGCGAGACGTTGATGCGCCGCGCGAGGTCCGCGACCACGTCCGCCTCGCGGCGCCGCGCCTCGGCGTCGGCGTACAGGCGGACGTTGTCGACGGCGAGGGCGGCGCGCGCCGCCAGGTCCTCGGCGAACCGGAGATCGCGCTCGGTGTAGCGGCGGTCGGAGCCCGCCGTGAGGAAGGTCATGGTGCCGAGCGTCCGCCCGCGCGCGACGAGCGGCACGATCATGACCGAGCGGAGCGCCAGCCGCCGGAGCAACGCCCGCTCCTCCTCCGTGCGCGCGAACGCGGCCAGCACCTCGTCGGGGAACTCCGGGCGCAGCACGGACCGGCCCGTGCGGAGCACGACGGGCACGCCGTACTTGCCGGTCGGACGCGGCGGGTACCGCGCCATCAAATCTCGCCCGAGCGCCTCCACGGCCGGCTCGGCATGCGCGATGGCCACGCACTGGATCTCGCCGCCGCCCTCCACTACGTGCACGCCGCACCAGTCGGCGATCTCGGGCACCGCCAGCCGAGCCAGCGTCTGGAGCGTCGCCTGATAGTCGAGCGACGAGGTGAGGATGCGGCTGGCGTCGGCGAGGAAGCGCGCGCGGCGCTCGGCGTCGCGCTGC
>DASUPA010000130.1:0-8963 GCA_036276335.1 Candidatus Methylomirabilota bacterium
CGCGACAGGAGCGTGCCGTCCCGGTGAAAGAGCGCGATGCTGTCCCCCTCGCCGAGCTCCAGCTTGCGGTAGAGCTGCTCGAAGTAGCGCGGCTCGACCGCGGCCACCGCCACGCCGTCGAACCGGCCGCTCGGGTCGCTCATGCGCCGGCTCAGGCTGATGAACCAGTGGTCGACCGAGCGGCTGATCAGGGGCCGGCCGATATGCAGCCCGACGCCGGGATCGGTCTGGTGGACGCGGAAGTAGGGACGATCGGCGAGCGACACGCGGGGCGTCGTCGGATAGTCGGTGTCGTGCGTGATGAAGCCGTCGGCGCCCACGATGAACAGCGCGCGCACGAACGGCAGCGTGTCACGCCGCCGCTGGAGCGCCGCCCGGAACGCCGGGTCGTGGTCCTTCAGGTCGGGGACCACGGCGGGCGCCTCGACCATCCCGGTGAGCGTGAGGTCGACGGCCTGGAACGTCCGCGCGGTCTGCTCCTCCAGCAGCTGCGACAGCCGCGCCGCGGTGAGCCGCCCCTCCTCGAGCGTGCGGCCGTGCTCCATGAGGACGGCGACGCCCGCGACCGAGAAGGCGAGGACGGCCACGATGACCATCGCGGAGAACACCGTGCGCGAGACGGGCGGCGAGCGTCGGAGAAGGGCTGGCGAGAGCCGAGCGAGCGCTCGACGGCGGGAACTTCCGGTGGCCATCCAATGACTCTGGCCCCAGAGTATTCCGGAACCGTCTCGCCCTGCAACCGGTGCCGCCGCCGGCGCCGGCCTGCCCGGCGCACGTTCGCGGCATCCTCGCCCGTTGCGGACGACGCAGCTCGTTTGGACGCCGACCTTCGACGTGAGGATTCGCGGTCAGTCGAAAACGGCGTGCTCGAATCCTCTCGGGGTGAACCGGTGTCGAAATCGGTGGAGGCGATCGATGGTTCCTCAACCGCTACTCGACATCGCTGATTCGCTTCTGTACGTCTCGGCGTTGCTGGCCGACGGGTCCCGCCGGATCGATCGAGTGATCGATTACTTCGGCGAGCGATCGGAGATCCCGGGCACCATGACGCGCATTGCGCCGTGCGTCCCGCGCGCCGGCGCTCGTGCGATGTCCGGCTGACGCGTCGTCGACACCGTCAGTGGACGCGGTCCGGCGCCCAGGCGTCAGACGGCCTGGTGACCGACTCCGAGCCGCGTCAGGCCCGCCTGGCACTGCGCGACCAGGGGCGCCAGGCCCGGCGCGGCGGCCAGCCGGAGCGCGTCGCGGTAGTGCCGCGCGCACCGCTCGGCGTCGAGCGGACGTCGTCGGGCCTCGACGTCGCCGAGGATCTTCGACGCGCGCGCCTCGAACCAGCGCTCCCCGCGATCGCCGGCGTGGGTCAGCGCCCGCGTCGCCAGCTCCTCGGCGCGGTCCAGGTCGCCGGCGATCAGCCACGCCTCCGCCATCTGCGTGAGCAGGAGCCCGTACCACACGAGGGCCCCGGCGGCCTCCACCGCGGCGAGCGCCTCGGAGAGCAGGCGGATGCCCTCGCGGGTGCGGCCCGACAGCGCGTAGGCGTAGCCGAGAGACGCCATGATGTTCGGCCGCAGCACGGAGGCCATCTCGTCCTGACAGAGACCGAGCCCACGGTCGAGGACCCGGATGGCGTCGTCGAGCCGACCCTCGGCGGTGTAGGCGTGGCCGACGCCGCGGAGGCCGAACACGAGGCTGTACGCGTGCCCGATCGCCTCGCCCGCGCGGATGCAGGCCTCCGCGTGCGCGTTCGCCTCCGCGAAGCGTCCCGTCTCCGCGCAGATGACGGCCAGTCCGCACTCCGCGAAGACCAGCGGAAAGCCGTGCAGCCCGAAGCGGGCGTCGCCGGCGCCGCTCAGGGCGTCGGTGACGCGCCGGAAGCCACGCTCGGCCTCGCGGAGATCGCCGAGCGCGACCTGGATGGCGGCGGCGTAGAGCACGGCCGACGTCGAGAGCGCGACGTCGCCGGCGCCGTGGCCGACCGCCGAGGCGTGCTCGATCAGCGGCCAGGCCTCCCGCGAGCGGCCCGACGCCCACAGGAACTGCGCCCGGTGGAGGGCGAGCACGCCGTCCCGGCGCGCGTCGCCCAGGCGCCGCGCCGGCTCGTCGGCGTCGCGCAGCGCCTCGCCGCTGCGCGCCAGCTCGCCGACGGCGAAGCGCGAGGTGTGCAGCGCCAGCCGGAGGTCGATCGCCTGCTCGAGCGTCGTGCGCGACTCCGGCAGGTGGGCGAGCGCGGCCAGCGCCTGCTCGAAGTAGCCCCCGGCCGCCCGGTGTGCCGAGCGCTCCACCGCCGTGCGTCCGGCCTCGACGAGATAGCCGACAGCCTTGTCCCAGAGCTGGCCGCCGTGCGAGTGCGCCGCCAGCGCCTCGTAGTGCGGCTCGACGTTGCGCGCGTACACGGCCTCGATGGAGCCGGCGAGCAGCCGGTGGATCGACTTCACCGCGTCCGGCGGCAGCGCCTCGCGCGCCACCTGGCGCACGAGATCGTGGGTGAAGTCCAGCCGCTCGCCGACGCCGTGGAGCACCTTCCGCCGCACGAGCTCCTCGACCACCTCGGCGCCGAGGCGGTCGTCCAGCGCGGCGGCGTGCTGCAGCAGGCGGAAATCGAACTCCCGGCCGATGACGCTCGCGATGGAGACGACGTGCCGCGCGCGCTCGCTGAGCCGCTCGAGGCGCGCCGTGACCAGCTCGCGCACGCGCGTCGGCAGCGGCCACGCGCCGTCGCCGTTGTCCGCCCCGTGCTGGTGGACGGCGCGGATGGTCTCGAGCACCAGCAGGGGATTGCCGGCGCTCACGCGCCAGACGTGGCTCTCGAGGTGCGCGAGCGCCTGCTCGTCCCGCTGCGCGCGGCTCAGCGAGCGCACGAGCGCGGCCGTCTCGGCGCGGGACAGCGGCCGCAGGCTCAGCACCACCGCCGCCGGATGCTCGCGCAGCTCGTCCAGGGTGACGCGCAGCATCGCCGCGTCCGGGAGCAGCTCCTCGCGGGCGGTGAGGACGAGGAGCACGGGGTGATGCGCGATCCGCCGAGCCAGGAATGCCGCGAGTCGCAGCGTCAGCTCGTCCGCCCACTGCACGTCCTCCAGCACGACGACCAGGGGCGAGCTGGCGAACCGCTCGAGCAGGCGGCTGACCGCCTCGAACAGGCGCGTCACGTCCGGTGGCGTGGTGCGGCCCGCGCGCGGATGCACCTCGGGGAGCAGCCGTCCCAGCTCCGCGCGCCACGCCGGCTCGAGGCCCTCGACGACCTCGGGATCGCTCGCGACCGCCGCGCGCAGCGCGTCCACCCAGGGGCCGAACGCGAGGACCTGGGCCGTCTCGTACGCGCGCCCCGCGATCACGCGGCCGCCGCTGTCGAGCGCGGCGGCGGTGAGCTCGCTCACGAGGCGCGTCTTGCCGAGCCCGGCCTCGCCGAGGATGAAGACCACGTGTCCGCGCCGCTTGCGCAGGTCTTGCAGCACGGCGCGCACCCGGATCAGCTCGTACTCCCGGCCGACGAGCGGCGCGTCGACGCTCGAGCGGCCTCCCGCCACGCGCACGCGGCGGCGCGCGCCGGGGGCCGGGCGCGGACCGGGCGCCGGCGTCGTCGGCGCGACGGTCAGCAGCTCGCGATAGACGTCGCGGGTCGCGCCCTCGGGCTCGATGCCGAGCTCGCGCTGGAGCACGTCCACGCACACCTGGTACTGCCGGAGGGCGGCCGCGCGCCGCCCCTGGCGCGCGTAGAGCTGCATCAGCGTGCGGTGGATGTCCTCCTGCGTCGGGTCGAGCGTGAGCAGCCGCAGCGCCGTGTCGACGGCGGCCTCGTACCGCTGGTGCGCGACGTGGAGGTTCAGCAGGCGCGTCAGCACGCCGATGCCGCGCTGCCGCAGCCGCTCGCGCTCGATGGCCAGCCACTCCTCGAACGCCTCCTCGCGCAGGTTCAGGCCCAGCAGGAGGTCGCCCTCGTAGAGGGCGCCGGCCCGCTCGACGGCCGCCGGCGTCTCGTCGGCGGCGAGACGCTCGAAGAGGGCGACGTCCACGTCCACCTGGTCGGCGTCGAGCGCCACCGCCGCGGCATCGATGAGGAGCGCGCGGGTCTTCTGCGGCGGGAGCGCGCGGCGCAGCTCGTGCAGCTCCTGGCGGAGGCTATGGCGCGCCTGCTCGTCGGGCGCGTTGGCCCAGAGGAGCGAGGTCAAGCTGTCACGCGCGTGGGCGTGGCCGGGCCGCAGAGCGAGGATGGCCAGGAGCGCTCGGCTCTTCTTCCGGGCGATCATCACCGGCCGTCCCGTCTCGAGCTCGACACGAAAACCGCCGAGAAGACAGACCTTCAGCCGCGGCATCGGCGAAGCCGACTATACCACGCGGTGCCACAACGCCGTGGCCACCCTGTCGTGCGGGCCATTGTGCGCCCGGTGCGACGCTTGCACGGTCGCGTGGCGAGCCAGCCTGCATGCGGACACCCCAGGGCGTCACTCATCTCCTCGTCGCGGCCCTCGCGTTCCTCAATCTCGGCGTGGACCCGGCGGCCTCGGCGCTGCTCGCGCTGCCCGCCACGGTCGCCTACTTCCTCGACCGCGACGTGCGGCCGCTCGCCATCGGGCATCGCGGCTTCGGCGCCAACCTCGGCGAGGACCCGACGCGTCCCATCGAGAACACGGTGGAGGCCGTCCGCGCGGCGTACATGGCGGGCGTGAGCGTCGTCGAGATCGACGTGCAGCTGACACGCGACCACCGGGTGGTCGTGTACCACGACGACTTCCTGCCGGACTTCACGTGCCTCGAGCGGCTGACGCTGGCAGAGCTGCGGGAGCGCCTCCCGCACGTCCCGACCCTGCGCGAGGTGCTGCAGGAGGCCCGCGAGTTCAACGACCGCTCGGGACTGCTGCGCGGGCTCCTCCTCGTCGAGCTGAAGGCCCCGGCGCCGCTCTGCGACCCGCACGACACCCGGGAGCGCACGCTCGTCTCGGCCGTGGTGCACGAGATCCGCCGGATGGGCATGAGCCGACAGGTGATCCTGACGTCGTTCTCCCCGGCGCTCCTGTCGATCGCGCGTCACCGGGCGCCCGAGATCGCGCGCGCCCTGTCCGCCAGCGGCCTGCAGTTCCTCGAGCTGGAGCTGATCGAGGCGGAGCTCGGGCTTCCCGTCACGCGCATCGACAAGAAGCTCGACGTGGGGCTGCCGTGGGCGGAGATCGGCGGGATCTTCCGGCTGCCGGGATACGCCGACGTCGACGCGCTGCTGGCCACGGCCGAGGCGGTGGACGCCCGCGTCGTCGAGGCGGACCTCTCTCTGCTGAGCTCGACCGGCGCCGACCTGCCGCGCCGGGCCCACGCGCGGGGGCTGAAGGTCTTCGGCTTCACGGCCACGACCCCGGACGAGTGGTCGCTCCTGGAGTCGCTCGACGTGGACGGGATCTACACGAACGACGTGCCGTTCGGCGAGCGGAACCAGGCGGTGATCCCGACCGCCCCCGCCGCCGCGCTCACGGGCGCGCGATGAGCGTCAGCTCGCCAGCGCCCGCTTCACCTTGTCCGCCGATTGCTGCACGAGGGCGGTCGTCTCGCCGGCGCGCCAGCGGCGCTCGGCCTGCCAGTAGTCGGGGGCGCGCCGGTCGAACTTGACCGCTTCCGCCGCCAGCACCAGCAGCATCGCGAGTGCCTTGTCGCCGCCGAGCACGTCGTGATCGAGCGCCGCCCAGTCCAGGACCTCGTCGACGGGCTGGCCGTCCACGTCCCGGTCGTAGGCCTCGTACCAGGCCCGCTGGTCGCTGCGGAGGGTCGCCGCGCTGTTCGTCTGCTTGCTCCGTGCCCGGAAGGGCTCCGTCCGCGTGTGCCGCAGCACGACGGCCAGCAGCACGGGTCCGCCGGGCGCAGAGTGCGCGGCGTCCGCGACGAGGACGTACTTGCGGGCCGTCTCCTCGGACATCCCCTGTCCGACGAGCAGCCGGTGGAAGGCGCGATTCGCCTCTTGCAGCGCCTCGCCGGTCTCGGGGCCGCCGCGGCGCTCGTGGTCGCGGACGTCGCCCGTCCTCCGGTGCACGCGCGGATCGGCGAGCGACACGCCGAAGGCCGCCCGGTACGCCTCGTCCAGCGGGACGGCACGGGCGTGCTGCAGGGCTCGCTCGAGCTCGGCCAGGCCGATTCCGAGCGCGTGGGGCAGGAAGGCGAGCCCCTGCGCGATGCCGGCGGCGATCATCGGCGGGGCGGCGCCGGGGGATGCGCGTTCCGGTCCGCCATGCCCTAGCATACCGGCCGACCGTCATCCGCCCGTCACAGCCGAGGACGCCACGGGTCCGCGGGGGCGTCCCGCGCCATCCGGGCGGCCTGAGGGGCGCCCGGAGCCCATGATGGCTACTCCAGCTCGGGAATCACCCAGAGCGGCTTGCGTCCGGCCGCCACCCGCTCGATGTTGTCGAAGCCGTTCCGGAAGCGCGCCGTCCAGTTCTCCCACGTCGGCCCGGCCGAGTGCGGCGTGAGCGTCACGCTGGGCAGCGAGAACAGCGGATGGTCCTTCGGGGGCGGCTCGTCGACCAGCACGTCCAGCCCGGCGCCGGCGAGCCGCCGCTCTTTCAGCGCCTGGTAGAGCGCCTCCTCGTCAACGACCGGGCCGCGGCACGTGTTGACGAGGATGGCGCCGGGCTTCATCAGCCCGAGCTCGCGGGCGCCGATCATCTGGCGCGTGGCGTCGGTCAGCGGCACGTGGAGGCTGACGATGTCGGAGGTGCGGAGCAGCTCGCTCAGCAGGACGAAGCGCACGCCGAGCGCGTCCTCCTCTGCCTCGCTCAGGCGCACGATGTCGTAGTACTGCACGCGGGCGTCGAAGGCCGCGACCCGCCGCGCCACCTTCTTGCCGATGTTGCCCAGGCCGACGACGCCGACCATGCGGCCGGACAGCTCGTAGACCGGCGATTCCGACGAGGCCGGGGGCCGCCACCGGCCGGCCACCACGTCCAGGTGGAAGCGCACCAGCTGCTTCAGCACGGCGAGCATCAGCAAGATCGTGTGCTCGGCCACGGCGATGGCGTTCGCGCCGCCGTTGTTCGCGACCGGCACGCCGGCCTTGCGGGCGGCCTCGATGTCCACCCGGTCGTAGCCGGCGCTCAGGAGCTGGACGAGCTTGAGCTTCGGGGCCGAGCGGAAGAACTCGGTGCCCATCGTGCGCGCCAGGCCCAGGAAGTACTCGGCGTCCGCGGCCGCCGCGTAGAACTCAGGCGTGCCGAAGTCCGCCGCGACCAGCTCGAAGCCCGGCGGCGTCAGCGCGCGCGCGATGTCGGTGACGCCGCGGTCCTGCTTCGGGGCGAAGAGGATCCTGGCCATCACGCCTGCGCCAGCGGGACCGTCGCGGTCAGGCACGGCTCGTTGCCGACCACGCGCGTGGTGTGTCCCTTGCCGGTGGTGTCCTCGACCAGCCGCGCGTCGCCGGGGCCGAACACCTGCTTCGTGCCGTCGCCGCAGCCGATCTCGAGCTGACCGGACAGGATGATGACGAACTGGCGGCGCGGCGCCGGGTGCCAGTCGAGGAACTCGCCCTGCGGCCACACGCGGAACGCGATCTGCGTGGCCGGCAGCCCCTTCAGCCAGTCGGTCTTGTGCTCGACCTCGATGGGCTCGATGTGCGACTGGCCGTCCGGGCCCGTGTAGAGGCGGTGCGTCTTTCTCATCGAACGCTCCCTTCGAGACTGAAGCCGTAGAGCCGCGCGGCGTTCTCGCAGACGATCTTGCGTCGGACGTCGGCGGGAAGGTGGCCCATCTCGCGGTCGATGTATTCCCGCGAGTCGGGCCAGACGCCGTCGGGATGGGGGAAGTCCGAGCCCCACATGATCTTGTCGGCGCCCAGCTCGTCGAGCAGCTTGAGGCCGACCGGATCGGTCTGGTAGGTCGCCCAGCACTGCCGCCGCCAGTACTCGCTCGGCGGCATCGTGAGCGACAGGTCCTTGAACTGGTCCTCCCACTCGCCGTCCATGCGCCACAGGACGTACGGGATCCAGCCGATGCCGGCCTCGCCCAGCACCACGCGCAGGCGCGGGTAGCGCTCCAGCACGCCGCCGAAGATCACGGCCATCAGGACGTTCGCCATGTTGATCTGGAAGCCCGTGATGTGCGTCGCGAACGCCATGCGCGCCAGGCGCTTGTCCTCTGCCGTCGCGTCCGCCGGCGCCCGCGCGAGGTCCGAGCCCATGAGCACCAGGCGCTGGAGCTCCTCCGGAAGCCGGGTGCCGATGGTGTGGAAATGCAGGGGCAGGCCCGAGGCGTCGACGACCTCCCACAGCGGATTCCAGGAGGGATCCCAGAGCGGCTTCAGATCCGGCGAGTTCGCGATGTCGAGGCCGCGCACGACGCCGCGCTTGGCCACGCGCTCGACCTCCGCGATGGCGGCCTCGATCGGCGCGTTCGGGATCGAGGCGAGCCCGGCGTAGCGCTCGGGATGCGTGGCGCAGAAGTCGGCGAGCCACTCGTTGTAGATGCGCATGACCTCCACGGTCGCCTCGGGATCGTTCATGCGCCCCGTGGCGCCGAGGATGCCGTAGAGCACCTCGGCCTGGACGCCGTCGCGATCCTGGTCCCGCAGCCGGAGGTCGGGATCGGAGAGACGGCGGATGCCCTTCTTGCCGTCCTCGTAGAGCCCGGTGGCCGCCATGCGATCGGCGCGGTGGATGCGGCCGGGCACGTACTCGCGGCCGGCCGATCCCATGCCGTTGACGAGCCCCAGGCTGGCACCGCGCTTGGTCACCCAGACCGTGCCCTTCGGGCCGTCGATGACGTGCGGCATGCGGTCGCGCATCGCGGCCGGGGCGTTCGCGACGAAGAGATCGGGCGGCAGCCAGCAGAGATCGAGGTGGCAATCGGCGGAAATCATCTCGTAGCGCATGGGTCCCTCCGGCGGTGCGAACGATACCACGATCATGGGGGCCCCGAGATGGCCGGCTCTCGAGGATGGGCCCCACGCGGGCCTCCTACAACCCGCGCCAGTAGCGGCGGCCGTCGAGGCGGAC
>DASUPA010000131.1:0-7379 GCA_036276335.1 Candidatus Methylomirabilota bacterium
CCCGAGTGACGGCGCCCGTATAGGCCGCGGCCGGGCGCCGGTGCGTCGGGCCCCCGGCGGCCACGCGGTTGAGCAGCAGGAAGCCGGCCACGAAGAAGGCGCCGACGGCCACGATGGCCACGCGCTGGTTACCGGCGAGCAGCAGCGACAGACCGCCGAAGACCAGCGGGCCGAACACCGCCCCCGTCTTGCCGACCAGCGAGTAGAAGCCGAAGAACTCCGCCTCGCGGCCGGCCGGCACGAGCGTGGCCATGAACGCGCGGCTCGCGGCCTGAATGGCGCCGAGCCCGGTGCCCGCCAGCACCGCCACGACCCAGAAGTGCGACTTGGCCTCGACGAAGAACGCCAGCACCGTGACCGCCGTCCACTGGACGAGCGTGCACTGCACGACGAACTTCGGCCCGCGCGTGTCGGTGGGCCGCGCCCACACGGCGGAGCCGACGAGCGCGGTGATCTGGACGACGGCGAAGAGGACGATCGTCTCGACGAAGCTGAAGCCCAGCGTCTTGCCGGCGAAGATGGCGGCGAACGCGATGACGGTGTTGACACCGTCCTCGTAGACGAGGTAGGCCACGAGGAAGCGCCGCATGGCCGTGCGCTCCGCCCGCGTGGCGATCTCCCGCAGCGTGGCGAGCGTCTCGCGCGCGCCCCGGGCCATTGCCGTCCGGAGCGGCATCGCCGCGCGCACGTCGCGCGGGAGCACGGCGAACGCGGGCAGCGCGAAGATCGCGAACTGGGCGGCGGTGGTGAGGAAGCACGCCCAGATGGCGCCCCGGGCGGCCAGCGGATACGCGGCCACGAAGGCGACCAGCGAGCCGACGTAGCCCACCGCGAAGCCCGCCGCCGACACGCGTCCCACGCGGTCCGGCGGCGCGATGCGCGGCAGGTAGGAGTTGTAGTAGACGAAGGCGGCCTCGAAGCCCACCAGCGCCACCACCCCGAGGACGAAGCCCCAGACGGCCATGCCCGGCCCCACCGTCGCGAGCAGCGTGGTGGCCACGATCGACACCGCCGTGAAGCCGACGAAGAAGGGCTTGCGGACGCCGGCATGGTCGGCGATGCCGCCGAGGACCGGCGACGTGAGGGCGACCAGGATCATCGTGGTGGAGGTGACGAGCGCCCACCAGAAGTCGCCGCGGCCGTCGGCGTTGCCGACGACGACCTCGGCGTAGTAGCGGGGGAAGATCGTGGAGACGACGATGGCGGCCACCGCGGAGTTGGCGAAGTCGTAGAGCGTCCACGCCACGATGATGCGACGCGGGGAAGACGGCACGGCGAGCAGGATGACACACGGGCGGGCCGTGCGCTACTATCCGCGCGATGCCCGGTCGCCTCGACGCCCGGAGTCTCGAATCCCTCGTGCGCGGCGGCGACGTCGACACGGTGCTGACCGTCGTCCCCGACGGCTACGGCCGGCTGCTCGGCAAGCGCGTCGTCGGCCGCCACTTCGTCGAGCACGTCCTCGAGGCCGGCGTGCACGCGTGCATCTATCTCTTCACCGTCGACATGGAGATGGAGCCGCTGCCCGGCTTCGCGCTCACGTCCTGGGAGCGCGGGTACGGCGACATGAAGCTCGTCCCGGATCTCGACACGCTGCGCGTGATTCCGTGGCTGCCGAAGACCGCGCTCGTGTTCTGCGACGTCTACGACGAGGACGGCGAGCCGATCGAGGAGGCGCCGCGCTGGGTGCTGAAGCGCCAGGTCGCGCGCGCGGCCGCCCAGGGCTACGTGGTCAAGACCGCCGCCGAGCTGGAGCTCTACTGCTTTCGCGAGACCTTCGAGCAGGCGCGCGCCCGGCGCTATCACGGGCTGACGCCGGTGTCGGAGTACCTGGAGGACTACCACATCCTCCAGACGACGAAGGAGGAGCCGCTCGTCCGCGCCATCCGCAACGGGATGGAGGCCGCCGACGTTCCCGTCGAGACGTCGAAGGGCGAATGGGGCCGCGGGCAGGAGGAGATCAACCTCGTGTACGCCGACGCCCTCGAGATGGCCGACCGCACCGCGCTCTACAAGCACGGCGCCAAGGAGATCGCCCACCTCCAGGGCTGCTCGATCACCTTCATGGCGAAGTACGACATGGGCGCCGCAGGCTCGTCGTTCCACGTGCACTCCTCGCTGTGGGACCGCGAGGGCGTTCGGCCGCTCTTCGCGCCGGCGCGCGGCGGCAACGGCCGGACGTCGAACGGGCGGACGGCGTGGACGCCGCTGTTCGGCCAGTGGCTGGCGGGACAGCTGGCGATGGCGCGCGAGCTCGCGTACTTCTACGCGCCCGCCGTCAACTCGTACAAGCGCTACCAGTCCGGCTCGTTCGCGCCGACCCGCGTCGCCGCCGGCTGGGACAACCGCACGTGCGGCTTCCGGCTCTGCGGCGAGGGGCCGTCGTTTCGCGTCGAGAACCGCATCCCGGGTGCCGACGCCAACCCGTACCTGGCATTCGCGGCCACGATCGCGGCCGGGCTGCACGGCATCCAGGCGAGGCTGAGGCCGCCGAAGCCCTACGAGGGCAACGCCTACGAGGACGGGGCGCTGCCGCAGGTGCCGAAGACGCTGCGCGAGGCGATCGCCGAGCTGGAGCGGTCGAAGGTCGCGCGCACGGCCTTCGGCGAGCGGGTCGTCGAGCACTATGTGCATGCGGCGCGGCTGGAGCAGCAGGCGTTCGATCAGGCCGTGACCGACTGGGAGCTCCTCCGGTATTTCGAACGCATCTAGCGGAGCGATGAAAATGGCCCATCTGCTTCGTTGGCTCGTCAGGCCCTCCCTGCGGCGTAGGCGGCCTACGCCTCAGTCGGGCCGTTCCTCGCCGCCTCGCATCTGGACCATTTTGATCGCTCCGGCGAATGGGGGGTGGAGTGGCTGACCGGTTGGCCGGGAAGGTCGCCTTCATCACGGGGGCGGGGGCGGGGATGGGGCGGGAGGCGGCGGTGTTGTTTGCGGAGGAAGGGGCGCGGGTCGTCGTGGCGGACATCGATGCGGCGGCGGCGGCGGAGACGGTGAAGCTGGTGGAGGCGGCGGGCGGGGAGGCCGTCGCCGTCGGCGGGGACGTGGCGATCGAGGCCGACGTGCAGCGGATGGTGGCCGAGGGCGTCGCGCGGTTCGGGGCGCTCCACGTCCTCCACAACAACGCGGGCGTGCTGTGGAAGGATCGCGACCGCTCGGTGCTCGAGACGGACGAGCGCTGGTGGGACCGCGTGATGGCCATCAACCTGAAGTCGGTCGTCTGGGTGACCAAGCACGGCATCCCGCACCTCCGGGCGGCCGGCGGCGGCTCGATCATCATGATGGGCTCGGTGTCGGCACTGGCCGGCTTCACGCGCGCGCAGGACGCATACACGGCGGCCAAGGGCGCGCTGATCTCGTTGACGAAGTCGCTCGCCATCCAGTTCGCGAAGGACCGGATCCGCTGCAACGTGATCCACCCCGGCATCGTGGACACGCCGCTCCAGGCGCCGTACCTGACGGCGGCGATCCGCAAGGAGTTCGAGGCCGGCATCCCGCTCGGCCGGATCGCGCAGCCGCGCGAGATCGCGTACGTCGCGCTGTTCCTGGCGAGCGACGAGTCCTCGTTCATGACCGGCGCCGAGCTGGTCGTCGACGGCGGCTTCACGGCCGGCTGAGGCATGGCCACCGCCGCCCGGGCGCCGGCGCCGCCATGGTCGCGGCCGGCGCGCGCGGACCTGGCCGTGGCGGCCGCGGCCGCGGCCGTGCTGGCGCTCCTGCTGGTCTTCGTCGTCTGGCCGGTGGTCCGCGTCGTCGCCGCCAGCGTCACCACCGCCGCCGGCGTCGGCCTCGGCCAGTACGTCGCGTTCTTCGGCACGTGGCGGCTTCTGCGCATCCTGATCAACAGCCTTGTCGCGTCGGCGGTCTCCACCACGCTCACGGTGGCGGTCGCGCTCGTCCTCGCCTGGGCCGTCACGCGGACGACCGTGCCGGGCAGGCGGGTCCTGTCGCTGGTGAGCCTGCTGCCTCGGATCTCGCCGCCGTTCCTCGTGTCGCTCGGGCTCATCTTGCTGCTCGGCCGGGACGGCGCCGTCACGGGCGCGCTCGGGCTCGACTGGTCGATCGAGGGGATGCACGGAATCGTCCTCGCGCAGGTGCTCACGTTCCTGCCGCAGGCCTACGTCCTGCTCGCCCGCGTGCTGGGCAGCGTCGACACGAGTCTCGAGGAGGCGGCCGAGAGCCTCGGCGCCGGCACCCTGACCACGCTCCGCCGGGTGACGCTCGCGCTCGCGCGACCGGGCCTCGCGTCGGCGGCGCTCGTCGTCTTCATCCTGTGCATGACCGACTTCGGGAACCCGCTGCTCGTGGGCGGCCGCTACGACGTGCTCACCACCGAGATCTACGTGCGGGTGGTCGGCACCAGCGACCTTCCGGCAGCGGCGGTGATGAGCGTGGTGCTCCTCGTCCCGTGTCTGCTCGCCTCCCTCGCCGGCACGTTCGTGCTCAAAGGCCGCTCCTCGGTCACCGTCTCCGCGGGGGGCCGCCCGACGCCGCGGCCGACGCCCGCGGCCCTGCGCTGGCCGCTCCTCGCCCTGTCGGGCGCCATCGGGCTCGGCATCGCGGCCATCTATGCCCTGATCCCGCTCGGCTCGCTCGTGCGGCTCTGGGGCAGCGACTGGTCGGTCTCGCTCGTGCACTACGGCTTCCGCTCGACGGTCGAGGGCGCGTGGCCCGTCTGGAACAGCGTGAAGCTGGCGCTGCTGTCGGGGGCGGCCGGCACCGTGCTCGCGCTGCTGACGGCGTGCGTCGTGCAGCGCCGGCGGCCTCCCGGCGCGGCGGTGATCGGGGCGCTCAGCCTGCTGCCGGCCGCGCTGCCCGGCACCGTCATCGGCGTCGGCTACGTCCTGGCCTTCGGCGTGCCGCCGCTGCTCCTCACCGGCACGACGTGGATCCTGGTCGCCTCGGTGGTGTTCTCGAAGTTCCCGGCGGCCGTGCTGGCCGCGAGCAGCTCGCTCAGGCAGGTGGACCCCGCGGTCGAGGAGGCGGCCGTGAGTCTCGGCGCCGGCGCCGCGCGGACGCTTGCGCGCGTCGTGCTCCCGCGGCTGACGGGGACGGCCGTCTCGATCTTCGTGTACTTCTTCGTCAACGGGATGGTCACGGTCGCCGCGGTGATCTTCCTCGTCGACCCCGGCGCCAGTCTGGGCTCCGTGGCGATGCTCGCGCGGGTCGAGCACGGCGACCTCGGCGTCGCCTGTGCGCTGGGCACCAGCATCGTCGTCATCGTCGTCAGCGCCCTCCTGTTGCGGCGCGCGCTGGTGGGCGCGGACCGGGTGGCCATCCTGAACTCGTAGTCGTCCTCGAGGGAGAGGCATCATGAGAATCGAGACCGTGGCCGTACACGCCGGCGCCCGGGTGGACCCGGCGACGGGCGCCGTGGCGCCCGCGATCCATCCGTCCACGACGTTCGAGCGCGAGCCGGACGGCTCGTTCCCGCACGGCCATGTCTACGCCCGCAGCAGCGCGCCGAACCGCGCCGCGCTCGAGGCCTGCCTCGCCGCGCTCGAGGGCGGCGCGGACGCCGTGGCGTTCGCCTCGGCGTCGGCGGCGACGTCGGCCGTCTTCCAGGCGCTGGCGCCGGGGGATCACGTGGTGGCGCCGACCGACGCCTACTTCGGCACCGGCAAGCTCCTCCGCGAGGTCTTCGGCCCCTGGGGGCTCCAGACGACGTTCGTCGACATGACCGATCTCGCGGCGGTCGAGCGCGCCGTCCGGGCCGGAACCCGGCTGGTCTGGGCCGAGTCGCCGTCCAACCCGCTGTGGAAGGTGAGCGACCTCGCCGCGATCGGCGCCATCGCGCGCGCGGCCGGCGCGCGCTTCGTCGTCGACAACACCACCGCGACGCCGGTCCTCCAGTCGCCGTTCAGGCACGGCGCCGACCTCGTCGTGCACGCGACCACGAAGTACCTCGGTGGCCACGGCGACGTGCTGGGCGGCGCGGTGGTGGCGCGCGAGCGCGGCCCGCTGCTCGACCGCCTGCGCCTGCTGCAGACCGCGGGCGGTGCGGTGCCGTCTCCGTTCGACTGCTGGCTCGTGCTGCGCGGGATCCGCACGCTGCCCTATCGCGTGCGCGCCCAGTCCGAGCACGCCCTGCGGGTCGCGAGCTTCCTGGCCTCGCACCCGCGCGTGCAGGCGGTCCATTACCCCGGGCTTCCCTCGCACCAAGGCCACGAGATCGCCCGGCGTCAGATGGCGATGTTCGGCGGCATGCTGTCGGTGCAGGTCGCGGGGGACGCCGACGCCGCGATGGCGGTCGCGGCCAAGGTCCGCGTCTTCACGCGGGCGACGAGCTTCGGCGGCACCGAGAGCCTGATCGAGCACCGCGCCTCGATCGAGGGGCCGGGGACGACGACGCCCGCGAACCTGCTGCGCGTGTCGATCGGCCTGGAGCATCCCGACGACCTGATCGACGACCTGGCGCAGGCCCTCGGAGGCGCGGCGTGAGCCGGCTCGACGGACGCACGGCCCTCGTGACCGGCGCCGCGCGCGGCATCGGGTTCGCCATCGCCGAGCGCCTGCTCGCCGACGGCGCGCGCGTGGCGATGCTCGATCGCGACGGTGCGCTGCTGGAGCGCGCGGCCGCGCGCCTGGGCACCGGCGCCCGCGCCCTCGTGGCCGACGTGACGCGGACGGCCGACGTCGACGCCGCCGTCAAGGCCGCGCACGACTGGCACGGCCGCCTCGACGTGGTCGTCAACAACGCGGGCATCACCGGCCGGTCGTTCCCCACGTGGGAGCTCACCGACGAGGACTGGCACCAGGTGATCGCCGTCGACCTCACCAGCGTCTTCCTCGTCTGCCGCGCCGCGGTGACGCTCATGCGGCCGCGCCGCGGCGGGCGCATCGTCAACATCGCGTCGATCGCCGGCAAGGAGGGCAACCCGACGCTCGTGCCGTACTCGACCGCCAAGGCCGGCGTGATCGGCCTGACGAAGGCGCTGGCGAAGGAGGTGGCGACCCAGGGCATCCTGGTCAACGCGGTGGCTCCTGCCGTCATCGGCACCGACATGCTGCAGCAGATGGAGAAGTCGACGGTCGACATGCTCATCGCCAAGATCCCGATGGGACGCGTGGGCAGGCCGGACGAGGTCGCGGCGCTGGTGGCGTGGCTCGCCTCGGACGAGTGCTCGTTCTCCACGGGCGCCGTGTACGACCTCTCCGGCGGCCGCGCCACCTACTAGGCGGCCTGTGCCTCAGTCGTCGCCGCGGCGCCGCCTCGCATCCGGGGCGTCTGGACCGCTCCGGGGACGGTGCGGGGCGGGGACGCCGAGGAGAGGGGAGTCGAGGAGGTCGGTGAGTCGCGCCAGCCGGGCCGTCGCGTGGCCGAAGTCCTGGTGGCGCGTCGTCTCGCAGGGAATGGCGACGCAGCGCATTCCCGCTGC
>DASUPA010000132.1:0-8184 GCA_036276335.1 Candidatus Methylomirabilota bacterium
GACGGTGACCCGGGCGACCGTGAACCCCGGCGCCATCCGCTCGGCCACGTGAGCGATCAGCGCCGCCGGCGGCCCGCCGTGCTGGTGCTTCGGGCTCCACGGGCCGCGCGTGTGCTCGGTGGCGACGTAGGCGTCGCCGTCCGGAACGTAGAAGGCGTCCGTCACGCCTGGCATGGTAGCCTACGCGCCATGCGATCGACGACCCTCGCCCTCACCTTGCTCACCGTCGCGCTCGGCGCGTGCTCGACGGCGCCACGCCGCGGCGAGACGCCGGCCGTCGAGCGCGGCTACTACCTCGTGCGAATCATGGACTGCACGGGCTGCCACACGCCCGGCGCGCTCACCGGCCGCCCCGACACGGACCGGTTCCTGGCCGGCTCCGACGTCGGCTTCGGCACGCCGGCCGGTATCCTCTATCCGCCGAACCTCACGCCGGACCCGGAGACCGGGCTCGGGCGCTGGACCGACGCACAGATCGCGCGCGCGATCCGCCAGGGCGTGCGTCCCGACGGCCGCGCGCTGGTTCCCGTGATGCCGTGGCCCTCGTACAGCGCGCTGACGGAAGCCGACGTCGCCGCCGTCGTCGCCTACCTCCGGACGCTGCGCCCGGTGCGCAACCAGGCGCCGCCGAACACGCCGCCCGGCCAGCCGGCGCCGGCACCGTACCTGTCGGTCACCCAGCCGCGCTGACCGTCGTCCCGGAGGACGCGCCGCGGCGCGGGCTCACGCGGCCTCCTCCCCCTCGCCCGTCGCGAGGCGATCGAGGTGGCGGCGGAGCCAGGCGCCGCCGCCGTCGGACGCGGTGAGGCCGGCCACGACGTCCGCGAGGCCGCCGACCAGCTCGTGGAGCCGGTCCGGCAGCGACGGGTCGTATCCGCACAGGCGGGCCACGAACGGCTCGCGCTCGGATTCCGGCAGTTCCTGCAGCGACGGCAGCAGCAGGATCAGGCGGTCGTCGAGCGACTTCAGATCGCCGAGGAGCTCCGTGACGCGCTGGATCGTGAGCGTCAGATGAGTCCGGAGGCGCTCGATCTCCTGCTCGTGCGTGGTCATGGCGCCCTCCCTCTCAGCCGAGCCCCTTCAAGATCCGGTCCAGCGTCTCGTCCGGACGGTCGACGTGGAGGAAGTGGCCGGCGCCATCGATCGTGTCCACGCGCGCGGCGGCGGCCTCGAAGCGGCGGGCGTCGGCGTCCGGGACGTACGTGGAGAGCGCCCCGCGCACCGCGTGCACCCCGTAGGTCCGGGGTCCCTCGACGGCGGGCCACAGATCCTCGGCGTTGATCCGCGGATAGAGCGCCGCCAGCGCGCGACGATCGATCTTCCACCGCAGCCGGTCGGCGTGGCGCTCGAGGTTCAGGAGCAGCCACTCGGTCACCGCGGCCGCGAGCCCGGCCGCCGTGAACCAGGCGCGGAAGTCGTCGCGGGCCGGGGCCTCGTCCGGGGCGCCCAGCAGCGCCTCCACCACGCGCGCGGTCTCGCCGCCCGGGGGCGCCGGCGACGGCGTGATGTCCAGCACGGTGAGGTGCGCGACCGCCGCCGGCTCGAGCAGCGCCGCCTTCAGCGCGACGCGACCGCCGAGCGAGTGACCCACCAGCGTCCACGGCCCCGCGCTGAGGGCGCGGGCGCTGGCCGTCAGCGCGCGGGCGAGCGCGGCCAGATCCGTGCCGGGCGGCAGGGGCGGCGAGCCGCCGTGCCCGGGGAGGTCGAACGCGTACACGGAGTGACGCGGGGCGCCGCCGGCGAGCCCCCGCGCGAGCGTGGCGAGGTTGCGCGCGGAGCCGAGGAACCCGTGCAGCAGCGCCAGCGGCTCGGGCCCGCCGCCCACGCGGGTGTGGACGAGCGGCGTCACACCTCCAGCACCATGCGCGCCGGGTCCTCGAGCAGCTCCTTGACGCGCACGAGGAAGGTCACGGCCTGGGCGCCGTCCACGAGGCGGTGGTCGTAGGACAGGGCGACGTACATCATCGGCCGGATCACGACCTGGCCCTTCACCGCGATCGGCCGCTCCTCGATCTTGTGCATGCCGAGGATGCCGGACTGCGGCGGGTTGAGGATCGGCGTGGACAGCAGCGAGCCGAAGACACCGCCGTTGGTGATGGTGAACGTGCCCCCGGCGAGATCGTCGGGCGCCAGCTTGCCGGCGCGCGCCCGCTCGGCCAGGCCGCCGATCGCGCGCTCGAGCTCCGCGAGCGACTGGTGGTCGGCCTCGCGCACGACGGGCACGACGAGGCCGCGCGGCGTGCTGACGGCGATGCCGAGGTGCACGCGCCGGTGGTAGACGACGTCGTCGCCGTCGATGCTCGCGTTGACGACGGGCAGCTCGCGCAGGGCCAGCACCGTGGCCCGCGCGAACAGCGACATGAGGCCGAGGTCCACGCCGTGCCGGGCCCGGAAGCGCTCGCGATGCCGCGCGCGCACGGCCAGGAGCTCGCCGAGGTCGATCTCGTTGAAGGTGGTCAGGATCGCGGCGGCGCGCTGCGCCTGGACGAGCCGCGAGGCGATCGTGCGACGCAGCGCCGTCATCGGCACGCGCTCGACGTCGGCCCCGGCGTCCGGCTGGCGGCCGCCGTTGCCGCCGGGCGCCCGGGCCGCCGGGCGTGCCGCGCGCTCCTCCGAGCGGTCGGAGACCTCGACCGTCGTCTCGGCGGCGGCCGGTGCCGGGCGCTCTCGCGGCGCGGGCGGCGGCGCCGGAGGGCGAGCCGCCTCGCGGGGCTCGGCCGGCTCTCGGCGCGGCGGCGCCTCCGCGGTCGCCTCCCGTGGCGGGGCCGGGACCGGCGGGACCGGGGCGGCCGCGCCCTTGTCCTCGGCAATCCGGCCCACCACCGCTCCGGCCTGTACGCTCGCGCCGGCCTGCTGGAGGATGGACAGCCGGCCCCCCACCTCGGCGGCCACCTCCATCGCGGCCTTCTCGGTCTCGATCTCGAGGAGCACCTCGTCCGCCTGGACGGTGGCGCCGTCGGCCTTGAGCCAGCGGACGATGGTCGCCTCGCTCACGGACTCCCCGAGCTCGGGAATCTTGACGTCGATCGCCATGCTCAGCGCTCCAGCGCCTGCTCGAGGATGGCGCGCTCCTCCGCCTCGTGCACGTCGTGGTTGCCCGTGGCCGGGCTGGCCGCCTCCGCGCGTCCGACGTACGAGAACGTCGTGCCGGCCGGCAGGAGCGGCGAGATCAGCGGCAGCACGAACCACCACCCGCCCTGGTTCGCCGGCTCCTCCTGCACCCAGAACACCTCGCGGGCCGCCCCGTACCGCGCCAGCGCCTCGCGCAGCTCCGCCGTCGGGAACGGATAGAGCTGCTCCACGCGCACGAGCGCCACGTCCTCGCGCTCCTTCTCGCGCCGCGCGGCCGCGAGCGCGTAGAAGATCTTGCCGGCGCAGAGGATCACGCGCCGGACCGCCGCGGGGTCGGTGACGCCCGCGTCGTCCAGCACGAGACGGAAGCCACCGTCGGCGAGATCCGCCAGCGTGGAGACGGCGTCCGGGTGACGCAGCAGGCTCTTCGGCGACATCACGACCAGCGGCTTGCGGAACGGGCGGTGCATCTGGCGGCGCAGCGCGTGGAAGATCTGCGCCGGCGTGGTCGGCACGATCACCTGCATGTTCCGCTCGGCGGTCAGCTGCAGGAAGCGCTCGAGCCGCGCGCTGGAGTGCTCGGGCCCCTGGCCCTCGTAGCCGTGCGGCAGCAGCATCACGAGCCCGCTCATGCGCTGCCACTTGGACTCCGCGCTGGCGATGAACTGGTCGATGATCACCTGGGCGCCGTTGACGAAGTCGCCGAACTGCGCCTCCCACACCACGAGCCGGCGCGGATCGCCGCTCGACATCCCGTACTCGAAGCCGAGCACCGCCTCCTCGCTCAGCGGGCTGTTGACCGCCTCCAGGGTCGCCTGCCCGTCCCCGAGATGGTTCAGCGGCACCCACGGGCGTCCGTTCGTCGCGTCGAAGACCGCGGCGTGACGGTGGCTGAACGTCCCGCGCACGACGTCCTGGCCGCTCACGCGGACCGGCGTGCCCTCCAGCAGCACGCTGCCGTAGGCCAGCGTCTCCGCCGTCCCCCAGTCGATCGCCTCCCCGCGCTGCACGCGGTCGCGCCGCTCCTCGAGGAGCTTCCTGACCCGGGGATTCGGCGAGAAGTCGCGCGGCAGCCGCGCCAGCGCGTCGGCGATCCCGCGGAGGCGGTCGGCCGGGACGCGCGTGTCCGCGCTCCAGTCGTCGCCGGCCCAGCCGAGACCGTGCCAGACGCCGCCGAAGGCGTTCACCGCCTGCGCGCGCGGCCCGCGGCGCGCGGCCTGGAGCGCGGCGTCCAGCAGCGCGCGCGTGCGCGCGCGCATCTCCGCCACCTGCGCCTCGTCCACCACGCCGGCCTCGACCAGGCGCTTCGTGTAGCGCGCCACCACCGACGGGTGGTTGCGGATCTGCTCGTACATCACGGGCTGGGTGAGCACGGGGTCGTCGAGCTCGTTGTGGCCGTGGCGACGGTAGCACACGAAGTCGATCACCACGTCGGCGCCGAACGCCTGGCGGTAGCCGCTGGCCAGCCGGGCCGCCTGGATCACCGCCTCGGGATCGTCGCCGTTCACGTGGAGCACGGGCGCGCGCACGACCTGCGCCGGATCGGACGGGTACCGCGTGAAGACGTAGTCCTCGGGGGCGGTCGTGAACCCGATCTGGTTGTTGACGATGACGTGGATGGTGCCGCCGGTCGTGAACGACGGCAGCGGCCCCAGCGCGAGGGTCTCGTACACGACGCCCTGCCCCATGAAGGCGGCGTCGCCGTGCAGCAGCACGGGCACCACCCGGCGCCGCGTCGCGTCCTCCCGGTACGCCTGCTTGGCGCGGACGATGCCCTCGACCACGGGGTTCACGGCTTCCAGGTGGCTCGGGTTCGGCGTCAGCGACAGGTGGATGGTCCGGCCGTCGGGCAGCCGGCGATCCGACGAGTGGCCGAGGTGGTACTTGACGTCGCCGTCCCCGCTGACGTCGTCGGGAAGGTGCGCGCCCTCGAACTCGGCGAAGATCGCCTCGTACGGCTTCTCGAGGACGTGGGCGAGCACGTTGAGGCGCCCGCGGTGCGCCACGCCGAGGACCATCTCGACCGCGTCCAGCCGGGCCGACTCTGCGACGAGCGTGTCGAGCAGCGGGACGAGCGCCTCGCCGCCCTCGAGCGAATACCGCTTGTGCCCCGTGAACCGCATCTGGAGGAACTGCTCGAACATCTCGGCCGCCACCAGCCGCTCCAGGATCCCGCGGCGTTCCTCGGCCGTCAGCTCCGGCCGGTTGCGCCGGCCCTCCACGCGCTCCTGCAGCCACTCGCGCCGGGTCTTGTCGGCGACGGCCAGGTACTCCACCCCGAGCGTGCCCGCGTACGTCTCGGACAGGGCCGCCACCAGCTCGCGCAGCGGGCCGCGGCGGCCGCCCTTGAACGGCGCCCAGTCGACGACGCGATCGAGATCGCGCTCGGAGAACCCCATCTCGGAGAGGCGCAGCAGCGGGTGCTCGCGCGGGCTGCCGCCGAGGGGATCCAGATCGGCCACGAGGTGGCCGAGCTCGCGGTAGGAGTGGACGAGGTCGGCGATCTCCGGTCCCGCCTGGCCCGCCTGCCGGGCCAGGTCGTAGCCCGCGAAGACCATCGCCCACCGCTCGTCCACGGACCGCGGGTCACGGAGGTACTCCTGGTAGAGCGCCTCGACGTACTCGGGGTTCGCGCGCGCGATCTGGTCCATCGGCCACATGGAAGACTCCTCTGTCAGCGTACCACCGCGAACACCTCGACCTCGGCGGACCGTCCCTTCACCCGCGCGGCGGGCAGCGGCGTCACGGCGACGGCGCCGTCGAGGGCGGCGCGCGTCGTGGCCGAGATCAGGATGTCGGCGCCCGCCGTCTTCGTGAGGTCCTGGATGCGGGAGGCGAGGTTCACGGCGTCGCCGACCAGGGCGTAGGAGAGCCGCTCGCCGCTGCCGATGTTGCCGGCGAGCACCGTCCCCGTGTGCACGCCGATCCCGTGGCGCAGGAGCCGCTTGCCACCGGCGGCGCGCGCCGAATTGAACGCCCCCAGCCGGGCCCGCATGTCGAGCGCCGCGCGGACGGCGCGGCGCGGGTGGTCGGGCGCCGGCACCGGCGCCCCGAACACCGCCTCGATCTCGTCGCCGATGAACTGCAGCACGAGCCCGCCGTGCCGGCGCACCGCCGCCTCCATCTCGCCGAAGTAGCGGTTGAGGTCGCGCACGACCTCGCGCGGCTCCGTCGCCTCGACCCACGGCGTGAAGTCCCGGAGGTCGGCGAAGAGGATGGTCACCTCGCGCTGCTCGCCCTCGAGGCCCACGCGGCCGGCCAGGATCTCGTCCCGGATCTCGCGCGTGACGTACTTGCCGAACGTCTCCTTGACGAAGTCGCGCTCCCGGAGGCCGGCCAGCATCCGGTTGAAGCCCTCGGCCAGGCGGCCGATCTCGTCGTTGGAGACGACGGGCGCACGCGCGTCGAGGTCGCCGTGCTCGACCCGCGCCATCGCCGCCTCGAGGTCGCGCAGCGGCGCCGCCACGCTGCCGGCGACGTACAGCGACAGCCCGATGGCGGCCCACAGTCCGACCGCCACCAGGAAGATCATGATGACCACCATCTCGGTCAGCAGCGCGTCCGCGCGGGTCGGGTCCGCCGCCACGAGCGCCGTGCGCCGGTAGGCGACGATGGCGAGGAGCACGAGGGGGACCACGCTGGTGAGCGTGAAGACGGCGAGCAGCCGCAGGCGCACACGCAGGCGCGGGACGCCGGGAACGGCGCTCAGCTCGCCGTCCGGAAAGAACGTCGGCAGCTCGTCGCGCCACAGCCGCTCCGCGGAGAGGAAGACGAAGGCGGCCGTCACGCCGCCGCCGATCACGGTGACGCCGAAGAGGCTGCGCGCGGCACCGGGCAGCGTCAGCACGCCGACGACCCAGGGCCATGCGATGCCGAAGAGGATGCCGGCCAGGATCCAGCCGAGGATCGTCAACACGGTCATCGTGTACGGGAACAGGATGGCGGCGCGTCGCACCGCGCGGACCTCGTGGCGGTCGGGATACATCAGCGGCGCGTTCACCCGGACCCCGAGCGCGACGCCGGCCCCGATGAGCGCCGCCATCGCGCCGACGAAGAACGCGATGTCGGCCCAGGTGACGCCCGCGTCGGTGGCGAGCGGATCGATCACCCGGAAGTACAGGAACGCGAGCACGGCACCGACGAGGTTGCGCGCCTGGACACGGTGGATCAGACGCCGGCGCCGGTCGCGCGCGCTCGCCATCGTCTCAGCCCGCGGCGCCCCGCCCGAGCGCGGCGAGCACGGCGTCCAGCGCCGGCGAGGACACCCGGTCGCGCCGCCGGACCACCGCGAGCCGCCGCCGCAGCGGCGGCTCGAGCGGTCGTGTGACGAGCGTGCCCGAGCGCGTCTCCGCCTGCACCGCCACCGCGGAGACGATCGACACGCCGAGTCCGGCGGCGACCAGCCGCTTGATCGCCTCGGCGTTCCCCAGCTCCATGGCGATGCGGGGACGGACGCGGCCCCGGCGGAACCACTCGTCGACGACACGCCGGATCGTGCCGCCGCGCTCGTACAGGATCAGCGGCGTCTCCGCGAGGTCCGTGGGCCGCAGCCCGCGCCGGGGCCATGCCTGCCCCGGCGCCGCGATTGCGACCTGGACGTCGACGCAGAAGGGGCTCGTCAGGAGCTGGCGGCCCGTCACCGGAAGCGTGAGCACGGCGACGTCGAGCTCGCTGGCGGCGACGGCGGCGGCGAGCTCGGCGGAGTTACCGGTCACGACCGCCAGGTCGAGATCCGGATGGCGCGCGCGAAGCCGCCGGAGCGCCTCGGGCAGGAGGTAGATGCTCGCGGTGGCGCCGGTGCCGAGCCGCACCCGGCCCGCCACGACGCCGCGGAGTCGATGGATCGCCTGGCGCGCCGCCTCCAGCTCGGCGAAGGCGCGGCCGGCGTGCGCGAGCAGGAGCTCGCCGGCCGCCGTCGGCCGCGCGCGACGCCCGATGCGCTCGAGGATCCGCGTCCCGAGCGTCTCCTCCAGATGCCGGATGTGGTGGCTCACGGCCGGCTGGCTCAGGTGCAGCGTCTCGGCGGCGCGGGAGAACGAGGCGTGGCGCACGATCTCCTGGAAGGTCCGCACGTGGGCGGGCACGAGCTCCATGGCCCGCAAGTATCGCGAA
>DASUPA010000133.1:0-11198 GCA_036276335.1 Candidatus Methylomirabilota bacterium
GCGCTCGCCTTGCTCGTGGTGGCCTTCGGCGGTTTGCTGCGGGCGGTGCACGGCATGCTGCTCGGTCAGCCGCCGGAGGTGGCGGCCGGACGCGGGTCGTGGATCGCCGCCGTGCCGATGGTGGCCGCCCTCGCGCTGCTCGTCCTCACGGGCGTCGCGTGGCCGCCGGGCCTGGCCGACGCGCTCGCGCAGGCGGCCCGGGTGGTGAGCCCGTGAGCGCGGCGACGCTCGGAGCGCTCGTCCGGGCCGCGCGCGACGCCGACGCGGCCGAGGTCGTGGAGGAAGCGGCGGCCGCGCGCGTCGACTGCCGCGTGCCGCCCTCCGAGATCCCCGCCCTCGCCGACCGCCTCGCCCGCCTCGGCCTCGAGCCGCAGGTGCTCGCGGCCGCCGACACCCGCGCCGTCTCCCACGACTTCACGCTCCGCTATGCCTTCGCGCCCCCCACGCACCGTCCGCTGCTGACGGCGCGCGTCTCGCTGCCGCCGGAGCGCCCGAGCTTCGCCTCGCTCGCCACCCGCTCGTTCGCCGCCAGCCGCTTCGAGCGCGAGATCCAGGACCTCCTCGGCCTCACGCCGGTCGGGCACCCCGATCCGCGGCGCCTGGCGCTCCACCAGTTCTGGCCGGCCGGCTACCATCCGCTGCGGCACGACGCCGCCCCGCGCGCCGACTTCACCGACGAGGGCCAGCCCTTTCCGTTCCGGCGCGTGGACGGCGAGGGGATCTTCGAGATCACCGTGGGCCCCGTGCACGCCGGCATCATCGAGCCGGGGCACTTCCGCTTCTCGGTCGAGGGCGAGACCATCGTGAATCTCGAGACGCGGCTCGGCTTCGTCCACAAGGGCATCGAGAAGCTCTTCGAGACGCTGCCCTTCGCGCGCACGCCCGCGCTCGCCGAGCGCATCTCGGGCGACACGTCCGTCGGCCACGCCCTCGCCTTCTGCGAGGCGGTGGAAGCGCTCGCCGGCTGCCGCGTCCCCGCGCGGGCGGCATGGCTGCGCGTCCTCGTCCTGGAGCTGGAGCGGCTCTACAACCACGTGGGCGACGTCGGGATGATCGTGAACGACACCGGCTACGCCTTCGGTCACGCGCACTGCTTCCGGCTGCGCGAGCGCCTCCTGCGGCTCAACGCGCGGCTGACGGGCCACCGCCTGCTGCGGGGCGCGGTCGTGCCGGGCGGGGTCGAGGGACCGCTCGCGACGGCGCCGCTCGCGGCGGCGGTCGCCGAGGTCGACGCCGTCGTCGCCGAGTTCCTCGAGATCGCCCGGCTCTCGCTCGACAACACGACGGTGCTCGAGCGCCTCCAGGGCACCGGCCGGCTCACGCACCAGACGGCGCGCGGGATGCAGGTCGTCGGCGTCGTGGCGCGCGCGAGCGGCGTGGACGCCGACGTCCGGCGCGACGCGCCGTTCGCCGCCTACGCGCACGCGGACGTCCGCGTGCCGGTCTACGACACCGGCGACGTGTGGGCGCGGACGATGGTGCGCGTGGACGAGGCGCGCCAGTCCGCGGCGCTGGTCCGGGCCGCCGCAACCGCCGCCGGCGACGGGCCGACGGTCGTGCCGCTCGGCGAGCTCCGCGCCGGCGCCAGCGCCCTCGGCCTCGTGGAGGGCTGGCGCGGCCCGATCTGGCACTGGGTGACGGCGGCGGGCCCGGCGTCGCTCGCCCGCGTGAAGGTCGTCGACCCGTCGTTTCGCAACTGGCCGGCGCTCGAGTACGCGGTGCTGAAGAACATCGTCCCGGACTTTCCGCTCTGCAACAAGTCGTTCAACCTCTCCTACTCCGGCAACGACGTCTAGATTTACATGGGGGGCTCCGGGCGCCCCCCATGCCCCCCTTGGCGGCTCGGGGCGCCCCGGCGGAGCCGTGGCGCCCCTCGAAGATGGCCGCTCCGGGCGCCCCCCATGCCCATCCGAAGATTGCCCGCCGACTCCGGGGCAGGCGTGGCTCAGGGCGGGCGCCGGCGGACGCTGTGTTACGATCCCGCGCATGCTGGAGGGCATTCGCGTCCTCGACCTCTCCCGCGTCATCGCGGGGCCGTACTGCGCGACGCTGCTCGGCGACCTCGGCGCCGACGTGATCAAGCTGGAGCGGCCGGGCCGCGGCGACGACCTCCGGTCGTGGCGCGGCGCGGGCATGAGCGCGGCGTTCGCCGCCATCAACCGCAACAAGCGCGGCATCGCGGTGGAGCTCCAGCACCCTGAGGGCGCACGGCTGGCGTTCGAGCTGGCGCGGCGCGCCGACGTCGTCGTCGAGAACTTCCTGCCGGGGGTGGCGGAGCGGCTGGGCGTGGGGTACGCGGCGCTGCGCGCGGTCAACCCGGGCGTCGTGTACGCGTCGGTCACCGGCTTCGGCCAGACCGGCCCGTACGCCAGGCGGCCCGGCTACAACACGATCGCCCAGGGCATGAGCGGCCTCATGGGATTGACGGGCATGGCCGGCCATCCGCCCACGCGCGTCGGCGGCTCCGTCTCCGACCTGGCGGCCGCGCTCTGCGCCTTCGGGACGGTGAGCGCCGCGCTCGTGCACCGGTTCCGCACGGGCGTGGGCCAGTACCTCGACGTCAACCTGCTGGCCTCGACGCTGAGCCTGCTGCCCGACCCGGTCGCCCACTACTTCGACTCCGGTGTGCGGCCCCGTCGCGTCGGGAACCGCAACGCCAACCTCACGCCCGCCGAGGCGTACCCGACCCGGGACGGGATGATCCAGGTCGTCATGATGAATCCCGACCAGTACGACCGCTTCTGCCGCGCCCTCGGCGACGACGGGCTCGCGACCGACCCGCGGTTCGCGACGAACGACGCGCGTCTCGCCAGCTACGACGACTTCCGGAGCCGGGTGGAGGGCGTCCTCGCCGGCGGCACCACCGCGGAGTGGCTGGAGCGCTTCGAGCGGGCGCAGATCGCCGCCGGGCCCGTCTACGAGTTCGACGAGGTCTTCACCGATCCGCAGGTGCAGCACCTCGGGCTGGTCGCGGACGTCGAGCAGCCCGGGTACGGTCGGGCGCGCATGCTCGCGTTCCCCGTCCGCGCGTCGGCGACGCCGGCCGCCATCCGCCGCCCGGCCCCGCTCCTCGGCGAGCACACCGCCGAGATCCTTCGCGAGATCGGCCTCGCCGACGCCGAGATCGACCGGCTGGCCGCGGCCGGCGCCGTCGCCCTGTCCGCGCCGCCGAAGAGCTGACGACCCGCCCGCCCCGCTCGACGGCCGAGGGATTGCACATCGGCGGACCGCCGAACCCGAGCCGGTGGACCGCGGAGCGGAGCCGCGCCGCCTCGGCCAGGCCACGCACGATGCAATCCGAACTCGTGTCACCCGCTACAATAACCACGTGATCGTTCACGTCCTCGCCTGCGACTACGACGGCACCATCGCGCACCACGGCCGCGTGGCCGAGACCACCGCCCAGGCGCTCGCCCGCGTGCGCGAGTCCGGCCGGAAGCTGCTGCTGGTCACCGGACGCATGCTGCCCGACCTCCGCGCCGTGTGCCCCGACGTCGACGAGATGTTCGACGCGGTCGTGGCCGAGAACGGCGCCGTCCTCTACTTCCCCGAGACGCGGGAGAGCCGGGTGCTGGGCGACCGGCCGGAGGAGGCCCTCCTCGAGGCGCTGCGCCGCCGTCGCGTGCGGTTCGACGTCGGGGCCTCCATCATCGCCACCGACGAGCCGTTCGCCGAGGCGGCGGTGTCGGCCATCCGCGAGACGGGCGTGGAGCGAACCCTCGTCTTCAACAAGGGCGCCCTCATGCTGCTGCCCGGCGGGGTGACGAAGGGCACGGGGCTGGAGGCGGCCCTCGCGGCCATGGAGCTGTCGGCGCACAACACCGTGTGCGTCGGCGACGCCGAGAACGATCACGCCTTCCTCGCCATGTCGGAGTGCGCGGTGGCGGTGGCCGACGCGGTCCCGGCGCTCTGCGATCGGGCCGACTACGTCACCCGGGCACCGGGCGGCGACGGGGTCGTCGAGTTCATCGAGGAGCACCTGATGAACGACGGCGTCGACATCATCCCGCGCCTGCCGCGCCACCGGCTGGCGATCGGCGAGACGGCCGCGGGCGAGCCGGTGGCGCTCGCCGCGCACGGCACGCGCCTGCTCATCGTCGGGCCCTCGGGAAGCGGCAAGACGACGCTGACCGGAGCCCTCGTCGAGCGCGTCGTCGAGACCGGGCGCTCCGCGCTCCTGATCGACCCGGAGGGCGACTACCAGACGCTCGCCGACCTGGAAAACGTGGTGGTCCTCGGCGGCACGGGCGAGCGCGCGCTGCCGACGCCCGATGAGCTGCAGCAGCTCCTCCGGCGGCCCGGGAGCAGCCTGGTCCTGAACCTGAGCGCGATGACGCGCGCGGAGAAGGTGACCTACGCGACCAAGGCGCTGGGGGCGGTGGCCGCGGTCCGGTCGATATCGGGGCTGCCGCACTGGCTGATTTTGGACGAGGCCCACCACGTGCTGCCCGCCGACGGGTCGCCGGCGGTCGAGCTGCTGCGCGCGGGCCCCGAGTCGCTGTGCATGATCACGCTCGCCGTCGGCGACCTGGCGCCCGAGGCGCGCACGCTCCCGACCGCCGTCGGCTCCACCGAGCTGGCCGCGCTGGCGGCGTCGCTCACGGCGGTGCGCAACGGCGCGCTCCCGGCGGCCATCGACGGCGGCGCGCTCGAGCGCGGCGAGGCGGCGCTGGCCTGGCTCGGCGCCGCGCCGCGCGCGGCGCGCTTCCGGGTGGCCCGCCGGCGCGTGCACCACCGGCGCCACGTGCGCAAGTACACCGAGGGCGAGCTGCCCCCCGACCGCAGCTTCTACTTCCGCGGCCCCGGCGGCGCGCTCAACCTCCGTGCCGCGAACCTGACCCGCTTCGTCGAGCTGGCCGAGGGCGTGGACGAGCCCACGTGGGCCTACCACCTCCGGCGCGGCGACTACTCGGCGTGGCTGCGCGAGATGATCAAGGACCCGGACCTCGCCACGCAGGTCGCCGCGCTGGAGAAGGCGGGCGATGCGCCGGCCGAGTCCCGGCGGCGCGTGCTGGAGGCGCTGCGCGCGCGCTACGCCGTCTGAGGCGTCCAGCGCACCTCGTCGGCCGCCTTGTCCTCGCGCAGGCCGAGGAAGACCGGGTGGCGCAGGCGGCCGTCGGCGGTGCGCTCCATGAAGCCGATCTGCGCCACGAGCCGCGGGGCGAGCCAGGTGACGCCGCGCTCGCGCGGCGCATCCACGAACGGCGGCGTCGAGCGCACGAGCGGGCGGAAGCGCCGCGCCAGGTCGGCCAGCGTCGCCGCGGTGAAGCCGGTGCCCACCTTGCCGGCGTAGCGGAGGCGGTCGCCCTCGAAGGCGCCGACGAGGATCGCGCCGAAGTGGCTGCGCGAGCCGGCCGGCGCCGTGTAGCCGCCGATCACGAACTCCTCCTCGGCCCGTACCTTCACCTTGCGCCAGGCCATCGAGCGCTTCCCCGCCTCGTACGGCGAGGCCTCGTCCTTGGCCACCAGGCCCTCCAGCCCCTGCGCGCGCGCGAGCTCGAAGGCCTCGAACCCGTCGGACGCGAGGCGACGGGCCAGCCGGAGGGGGCCGCCGGGCTCGACCTCTTTCTCCAGCAGCCGCCGGCGCTCCGCGAGCGGGCGGGCGCGCAGATCGCGGCCGCGCGCGAACAGCAGGTCGAAGACGACGTAGACAGGCGCGCCGTGCCCCTCGGCGCCGAAGAGCTGGAAGCGCGAGACGCCGCCGGCGTCGAAGACCACGATCTCGCCGTCGAGGAGCAGCGTGGGCGCCCGCAGCCGCGCGATCGCGGCCACGATCGCCGGGAACTCCGCCGCGCGGTCGATCAGGTTGCGGGTCACCAGCCGCACGCGCGGGCCGTCCTTGGCGGCGAGGATCCGGATGCCGTCGTACTTCTCCTCGTAGACCCAGCCCGGTGCGTGGAACGGCGCGTCGACCAGCGTCGCCAGCATCGGGCGCACGCCGGCCGCGCCGGCCGGGCTCACGCGGGGCGCGTGGCGGGAGGCGCGGGATCCGCGCCGATCGCCTGCTCGAGCTGGCGCGGGCTCGCGCCGGCGGCGCGCGCGATGCCGGCCATCGTGCGGCGCGAGACGACCGACTTCGGCCGCGCGACCGTCAGGTCGACGGTGGCCGAGGCGTGCGCGTCGCGGTGCTTGATCAGGAGCCACTGGCGATCGCGCATGCGGACGAGCACCCACGAGCCCTTCAGCTTCCGCCCGTGGAGCCGCATCTTCAGGTCGCCCTTCGCCAGCGCGCGGTCCACGTCCGGGCTCTCCGGCTCCCACGTCCCGCGATCCCAGATCATGACCGTGCCGCCGCCGTACTCGCCCTCGGGGATCACGCCCTCGAAGTCGTTGTAGTCCATCGGGTGCGGCTCGGTCATCATGGCCAGCCGTCGCACGCCGGGGTCGAGCGACGGGCCCTTGGCCACCGCCCAGGAGAGCATCACGCCCTCGTGCTCGATGCGGAAGTCGTAGTGGAGGTGGCTCGCGCGATGCTTCTGCACGACGAACGCGAGCGCCCGCGCGCGCTTCTTGCCCGCGCGGCCGGGCGGCTCCGGCGTGACGTCGAAGCGGCGCTTGCGGTTGTACTCGGCGAGCCGGCCGTAGCGGCTGAGGTCGTCGTCCGCGCGCCGGCGGGCCATGGCTCCGATTGTACCGTCAGCGCGCGGGGCGGGCGACGAAGCGCCGCAGGTCGCCCCGGGCGCGGCGCTCGTGCGCGTCGATGCGAAAGCCGGCGCGCGCGACGGCGGCCTCGGTGTCGCGGTTCCAGCGACAGCCGCCGGTGATCCGGGTCCACAGCGGCTGCCAGCGGTCCTGCATCCGCGCCTTCCAGCCGCCGGTGGCGCGCACGTGCTCCAGCATGCGCAGCGCGCCGTCCGGCTTCAGCACGCGGCGCACCTCGGCGAGACCCCGCGCGGGATCCGGGACGCTGCAGAAGACCAGCCCGCTCACCACGGTGTCGAAGACGCCCGCGCGGAAGGGCAGCGCCTCCGTGTCGCCCTGGACGAGCGCCGCGCCCGGCCCGCGTCCACGGGCGCGCGCGAGCGCGGCGGCGGACGGCTCGAGCCCGATGACCCGCACGCCGGGCCGGTAGAGCGGCAGGCTGCGGCCGGTGCCGCAGCCGACGTCGAGCACCACGCCGTCGGCGCCGTGGACGAGCCAGCGGCGCCAGCGCCCGAGGCCGAAGCGCTCGGCGAGCGCGCAGCACGCGTCGTAGAGCCACGGGACCTGCTCGATGCCACGCATGGAGGTATCCTAGCGCGGTGCCGACCTCGGTGGTATTCGTCGACGCGTTCGCGGACACGGTGTTCCGCGGCAATCCGGCGGCGGTATGCGTGCTCGAGGCGCCCCGGCCGGCCGGCTGGATGCAGGAGCTGGCGGCCGAGCTGAACCTGGCGGCGACGGCCTTCAGCGAGCCGCGCGCGGACGGCTTCGGCCTTCGCTGGTTCTCGCCCACGGCAGAGCTCGCGCTCTGCGGCCACGGCACGCTCGCCAGCGCCCACGTCCTGTGGGAGACGGGCCGCCTCGCCGCGGAAGCCCCCGCCCGCTTCGCCACGGCGAGCGGCACGCTCACGGCGGAGCGTCAGGACGGGTGGATCGTCCTCGACCTGCCCGCGGAGCCCGCGGTGGCGGCCGCGGCGCCGCCGGGCCTGCTGGAATCGCTCGGGGTCGGCGCCCGCTGGGTCGGGCGCAACCGCCTGGACTACGTCGTCGAGGTCGACGACGAGACTGCCGTCGCCGCGGTGGCGCCGGACCTCCGCGCGCTCACCGCCGTGGACACGCGCGGCGTGATCGTCACCGCGCGCGCGTCCACGCCGGGCGTCGACTTCGTCTCCCGCTTCTTCGCGCCGCGCGTCGGGATCCCGGAAGACGCGGTGACGGGATCCGCCCACTGCTGCCTGGCCCCGTTCTGGGCCGCGCGGCTGGGCAGGACGACCCTGACCGCGCGACAGCTCTCGGCCCGCACGGGCGTCCTCCGCACCGAGCTCGCCGGCGACCGCGTGCGGCTGGGTGGCCGGGCGGTGACGGTGCTCCGCGGCGAGCTGCTCGCGGCTCAGCCGAGCCGGTAGAGGAGCAGGTAGACGACGACGCCGGTCACCGAGACGTACAGCCACAGGGGCAGCGCGAGCCGCGCGATACGGACGTGGCGGATGAAGTCGCCGGACAGCGCCCGGTACACCGTCGTGAGGACGAACGGCACCATCGCGGCGGCCAGGACGATGTGCGAGACGAGGATCGGGAAGTAGACCCAGCGGATCGCCCCCTGCCCCGTGAACGGACGCGAGCCGGCCAGGTAGTGATAGGTCACGTACGAGACGAGGAAGAGCGCGGAGACGCCGCAGGCCGCGAGCATGCACGCGCGGTGGACCGCGATCCGGCGGCGCCGGATCGCCAGCCAGCCGACCGACAGCAGCACCGCGCTGGTGGCGTTGAGCGAGGCGTTGAGCGCGGGCAGCGCGGCGACGTCGGCGCGCCACGGCCCGCCCGGCTCGCGGCCGAGCAGCAGCGCGCCCACCACCGCGACGATGGCGAGGGACAGCACGCCGATGATCGAGAGCGCGAGCCGGTCGCTCATCGACGCTCATCATAAACCGACCACGATCACCCGAGGGGGAAGTCGATGAAGGCGTATGCCGCCGTGTTCGCCAGCGTGTTCCTCGCCGAGCTCGGCGACAAGACCCAGCTCGCCACGCTGCTGTTCGCCGCCACGCCGGGCCTCAGCAGGGCGGGGGTCTTCGCCGCGGCGGCGAGCGCGCTGCTCGCCTCGAGCGCTCTGGCCGTCCTCGTGGGCGGGCATGTCGGCGCGGCGCTGCGGCCCGAGCTGCTGAGAACGCTGACGGCGGCGGCCTTCATCGCGATCGGCGGCTGGATGCTGCTGAGCCGCTGACGTCAACCGCGCCAGAGCAGCTGCGCGAGCACGACGACGACGACGGCCGCCAGCGCGGTGAGCGGCGCGCCCACCCGCACGAAGTCGGTGAAGCGGTAGCCCCCGGGCGCGTAGATGAGCAGGTTGCCGTGGTGGCCGATCGGCGTCAGGAACGACACGACCGACGCCATGGCGACCGTGACGACGTACGGCTCTGGCGGCCGGCCGAGCCCCTGCGCCAGGGCCACCGCGACGGGCGCGAAGAGCGCCGTCGTCGCGGAGTCGGACATGAGCTGCGTGATCGCCGCCACCACCGCGAAGAGCACGAGCAGGACCAGCGTCTGGCTCCATCCCGCGACCGCGCGCTCGAGGAGCCCCGCCAGCGTGGCGGCCGCGCCGCTCGCCGTCATGGCGAGCCCGAGGGGGATGGCGCCGGCGATGAAGACGTAGATCCGCGTGTCGATGGCGCGATACGCCTGGGCCCCGGTGAGGCAGCCCGTCAGCACCATCGCGGCGGCGCCGGCCATGCCTGCGATCTCGAGCGATACGAGGTCCAGCACGACGGCGAGGATGGTGGCGAGCATGATGCCGACGGCGACCGGCGCCCTCCGGCGCATGCGCCCCTCGCCGTGGAAGGGCACCAGCATGAGGATGCCCGGGTCGGCGCCCACGCGGGCGAGCGCCTCGTCGTCCCCCTGGAGCACGAGCACGTCGCCCGCGCGGAGTCGCGTCCGCGACAGCTCGTCGACGAGCCCGCCGTCGCGCCGCCACAGTCCCACGACGATGGCCCCGTAGCGGCGCCGGAAGTCGACCTCCGCGATGGTGCGGCGGGCGATGTCGGAGCCGGGCGCGACCACGGCCTGCACGAGGCGTCCGGCCGGATCCTCGTCGTCCCGCGCGCCGCCGTTCGCCGGCTGGTACTGCGCGACGGGATGCAGCTCGACGCCCGCCTCCTTCCGGATGGCCACGATGTCCTCCGGCGTCGTGCGCACGAGCAGCACGTCGCCGGGCGCGACGCGCATCTCGTGCAACGCCCCGCCGAGGCGGCCGCCGCCGCGCAGCACACCGACGACGCGCAGCGTGTACGTGCGCCCCTCCTCGATCTCCCGGACGCTCTGGCCGCGGAAGGGCGAGTCGTCGAGCACGGTCAGCTCCGTGAAGTAGTCCTCGAGGCGAAAGCGATCGACGCCCGCGTCGGCGCCCTTGCGCCGGGGCAGCAGCAGGCGGCCGACGAGGAGGACGAAGAGCGTTCCCAGCGCCGACAGCGCCAGGCCGATCGGCGCGATCGAGAAGATCGCCAGGCCCGGGCGTCCCGCCTGCCGCAGCGACTCGGACGCGATGAGGAACGCCGGGGCGCCGATGACGGTGATCGCGGTGCCCAGCGAGGCGGCGAACGAGAGCGGCATCAGCAGCGTCGAGGCGGCGAGCTTCCTCTCGCGGGCCAGGTCGAGGGTCACGGGCAGCATGATCGCGGTGGTCGTGAGGTGGTGGGTAAACGCCGAGATGAGCGCGACCGAGGGCATGACGACCGCCACCGCGCGCGCCCAGCTGTCGCCGGCCCAGCGGCCGATCAGCCGCCCGAGCCGCTCGGAGACGCCCGTGCGCTGCAGGCCCTCGCTCAGGACGAACACCGCCGCGACGACGATCGCCGGCTCGCTCCCGAAGCCCGAGAGCGCCTCGGCCGGCTCGAGGAGCCCGGTGACCACGAGCGCGACGACGACGAGGACCGCGACGAGGTCGGCGCGGAGCTTCTCGGTGAGGAGCACGAGGAACGCGACGGCGAGGATCGCGAAGAACGCGAGCTGTGGCGCGGGGAGAGCGAGCACACGCCTGGATACAGCACGTGACGTGCCAGCGCGCGCCGGAGGGGATTTCTTTGACACATCGGAGGCCGCCCACCTAGAATTTCTGTGCCGCCTCAGCGTCATGAACGTCGACCTCGACAGCCTGAACCGTCAGCTGGCCGCGCTCACCGGGCGCTTCGCCGATCTGGGCGCGAAGCTCTCGGACGCCGCGCGCGAGCTCCAGGACGGCGGCGCCCCGCCGCCCGACGACCTGGTGCAGCATCTGGAACAGCTCTGCGAGCAGTCGGCGCAGCTCCGGGGGGAGGTCGTCGCCGCCGCCGAGGCGGTCGGCGTTCCCGCGCCCGCGAATCTGGAGTCCGTCGGCGGCCTGGAGCCGGTGCTCCGCGCCATCGCCGGCGCGCTCGAGGCGCAGCGGCGGCGCGAGGCGCTCGAGAACGCGCGGAAGGCCGTGATCGAGGTGCTCGACACCGTGCTGGGCGTCCGCCACCTCGACGAGGAGCGGTTCCAGCCGCTCGTCGACTGCCAGGCGCAGGCCCGGGATCTCCACA
>DASUPA010000134.1:0-3922 GCA_036276335.1 Candidatus Methylomirabilota bacterium
TGCCCGAGCAGCAACATGTTCCTCGGCGACGGGATCACGCGGCTGCCGGAGCTCCTGCGGGCGGGCGTGCGCGTCGGCCTCGGCAGCGACGGCGGCTGCACGAACAACCGGCTCTCCGTCTTCGAGGAGATGCGGATGGCCGCGCTGCTCGCGCGCGTCCGGCTGCTCGACGGCGCCGCCCTGGACGCCGCCACTGCGTTCGCGCTCGGCACCGCGTCAGCGGCGGACATCCTCCGCCTCGAGGCGGGCCGGGTGGCGCCCGGGATGCTGGCCGACCTGGTGGCCGTCGACCTCGCCCATCCGTCGCTGCACCCCCCGACCGACCTCCTGAAGAGCGTGGTCTACGCGCTCTCGCCGCAGGCGGTCACCGACGTGTGGGTGCACGGCGAGCGCGTGGTGAGCGCCGGACGGCTGGTGCGCGCGACGCAGGCGTCGATCATCGCCCGCGTCGACGAGGTGACCCGGGGCTTCAGCCTCGCGCGCTGAGGGCCACCACCGAGTGGTCGTGGTCGGCCTTGCTCATGCGGCAGTTGCCGTCGAAGGTGACGCCCTCGTCGACGACCACGATGGGCGCCTCGATGTCGCCCGTGACGCGCGCGCCGGTCCGCAGCTCGACCCGCTGGCCGCCCAGGATGTTGCCGACGACCTCGCCGCTCACCAGCACGATGCCGGCGCGGATCGAGGCGGTGACCACGCCCTTCTCGCCGATGATCAGCGTGTCGTTCGAGAAGATCTCGCCCTTCAGCTTGCCGTTGACCATCACGGTGCCGCTGAAGCTGAACTTGCCCTCGATCTCCGAGGCCTCGTCGAGGAAGGCGGTGAGCTCGCCGGTTCCCTTGCCGCCGGCCTTGCCGTTGGTCTTCCAGATCATGGGCGGCGCCTGCCTCCCTGCCGCGCCTGGCCGCGCGGGTCGCGTTGAGTGGGCCGCGGCTGCTGCCGCGAGAGGCACACACGCCGACGGAGTGTGCGCCCACGTCTTGCGACCAGATGTAGCATCCGGCCGTCCGCCCGGTCAAATTTTGGGGGCGCGCACGCCGCGCCGGACGCGGCGCTACCGCGGGCCCTCCGCCACGGCGGTGAGCGGGACGGCGGGCCGTCGCAGCCGGGCGTACTCGAGGGTGAGCCAGGCGGCGAAGTACACGCCGATCAGCATCGACGCGGCGTGGAAGAGCGGCAGCACGTCGTCGTCGGCGATCTCCAGGGCGTAGGCGCCGGCGCCGGCCAGCGCGAGCAGCGCCATCCCGAGCAGCCGGATCCGGTCCGGGACGCCGCGGTGCCACGGCAGCAGCACCAGCAGCACGAGGAAGGAGTAGTAGTAGCCGGCCGGCGACAGCGCGCAGTAGACGAGCGGCACCGCGTACATCATCGAGGGCAGCGCGGGGGCCCGCGCGATGAGGGGCAGGGCGATCGCCAGGTAGAGCGCCGACGCCGCCGGCGCGACCCACGACGGAGGGCGTGCCGCCGCCATCGCGACGGGGTCGACGGCGTGCATGCCGTCGGCGACGATCCAGGGGGCTGCGTGGAACACCAGCCAGGAGCGCAGCCCGACGTGATTCGTGAACGCGGTATCCGCGTGCAGCAGGATCTTCGCCCCGAACTCGGCCAAGGCGGCGCGGTCGCCCGCCAGCGCGACCGTCACCACCACCACGAGCAGCACGCCACCGGCCGCGCCGAGGCACCGGTTCAGCGTGCGATCCGGGACGCCCGCGCGGCGGCTCTGCAGCCACTTGATCGCCAGCGGGACCAGGAAGAGCAGCGGAAAGAGCCGCGCGAGCGCGGCGTAGCCGAAGAGGACGCCGGCCGTCGCGCCGGCGCCGCGCGCGAAGGCGGCCGTGCCGGCCACGAGGGCGGCGATCCAGTCCCAGCGGAGGATCGAGCCGCCGATGAAGTCGAACCGTCCGAAGAAGCTCAGCAGGAAGAACGCGGCGGCGACGGCGCCGGCCAGCGGCCCGAAGGCGCGGCGAGCCAGCCAGAGCGCGACGCCGATGAGCACGTAGTCGACGAGGCTCAGCGCGATCAGCGTGGCCGGGGCGGCGGGCAGCCAGCGCACCAGGAGGTGGAGCAGCCGCGCGCGCGGCGGCGGATCGTTGTAGCCGTGGTCGAGGAAGAGCCGCCGCCAGTCCGGGATCCGTGGCCCGAACACCAGCAGGTCCGCCTTGAACGCGCGCCACCGCTCGGCGGTGAAGCGGGCCCGCACGGCGGCCGCGTCGATCGACCGCACGTCGCGCACCTGGTAGGTCGGCAGGTCCCGGATCCACGCCACGTCGGCGAAGGCGCCCATCTCGCGGCCGGCCACCCACGCCCCCTCGTAGAGCCCCGTGTAGCCGAGCTCCGGGAGGTACTTGGCGCCGACGAAGTAGTGGAAGGCGTCCCAGTAGTGCACGACCTGCCCGGTGGAGGCGTGGAAGAAGCCGAAGTTGACGAACCCGGCCACGGACAGGACGACGAGCACGATCAGCGCCAGGCGGAGCCGGCGCGAGACCGGCTGGCCGCCGGCCAGCCGGACCAGGACGAGCGCGAGCAGGAGGAGAAGAAGGAGCCTGGCGGCGCGAAAGGCCAGGTACGGCGTCAGAACGAGCGGATGAGGCGCTCGACCCGCTCGTCGTGGGACTGGAACGGGTCCTTGCAGAGGATGGTCTCGCGCTCGGGGTCGTTCAGCTTCAGGTAGACCCAGTCGACGCGATAGTCCTTCCCCTTGAGGTTGGCCTGCCGGATGAACTCCCCGCGCAGGCGCGCGCGGGTCGTCTGGGGCGGCGTGTGCTTGGCGGCCTCGATCGTCTCGTCGTCGGTGATGCGGTCGACCATGTCCTTGCCGACGAGCCGGTAGTACAGGCCGCGGTCGGGGCGGATGTCGTGGTACTGCAGGTCCATGAGCGAGATCTTCGGATCCCGCCACGAGAGCCGGTTGCGAGACATGTAGCTCTCGATCCACTGCCGCTTGATGACCCAGTCCAGCTCGCGGTCGAGCTGCATGGGGTCGGACTCCAGCTTCTCGATCACGTCCGCCCAGCGGGCGAGGACGTCCTTGGACGCGGGATCGGCGTCGATGGAGGCGACGTAGCGCGTGGCGTATTCCAGGTATTCCTGCTGCATCTGCAGCGCCGAGATGGACCGCCCGTCCTTGAGCTTGACCGTCTCCTTCAGCGTCGGATCGTGCGAGATGTCGCGGATGGCCTGGACGGGCGACTGCAGCGAGTAGTCCTTGTCGAAGAACCCGTCCTCGATCATGTCGAGCACCAGCGCCGTGGTCCCGATCTTGAGGTACGTCGCCACCTCGGACATGTTCGAGTCGCCGACGATGACGTGGAGCCGGCGGTAGCGCTCGGCATCCGCGTGCGGCTCGTCGCGCGTGTTGATGATCGAGCGCGACGAGGTCGTGGCGCCGGAGATCTCCTGGCAGATGTGCTGCGCGCGCTGGCTCAGGCAGTAGTGGAACCCGCGCGGCGTCTGTAACACTTTGCCGGCCCCGGCGAAGATCTGGCGCGTCACGAAGAACGGGATCAGCGCCTCCGCCAGGCGCTGGAACGACACGTCGCGGCTGACGAGGTAGTTCTCGTGGCAGCCGTACGAGTTGCCGGCGGAGTCGGTGTTGTTCTTGAACAGCAGGATGTTGCCGGAGATGCCGTCCTCGCGCAGCCGCTTCTCCGCCTGGTGGAGGAGGTCCTCGACGATGCGCTCGCCGGCCTTGTCGTGGATCACGAGCTCGGCGACGTCGTCGCACTCCGGTGTCGCGTACTCGGGGTGGAAGCCCGTGTCGAGATACAGCCGCGCGCCGTTTTCCAGGAACACGTTCGCGTTGCGGGCGCCGGGGATGACCTTCTCGAAGAGGTACCGCGCGACGTTGTCGGGCGAGAGCCGGCGCTGGCCGTTGAGCGTGCAGGTCAGGCCGTACTCGTTCTCGAGGCCGAAGATCCGGCGCTTC
>DASUPA010000135.1:0-3524 GCA_036276335.1 Candidatus Methylomirabilota bacterium
CATGACGATCTCCTTGGTGCGGGCGGGGCCGGCGAGGCGGACGAACCGGGCCGTCATCTCGGTGGCGAGCGGGATGCCGAGGTCCACCTCGGGAATCCAGAGGCGGGCGTCGGCGGCGGCGAAGCGGAAGTCGCACGCGAGCGTCAGGGCCCAGCCGCCGCCGACGGCGTGGCCGTTGATGCTGGCGATCGTCGGCTGCGGCAGCGCCTCGAGCGCCTCGAGCACGCGGCAGAAGAGCGGCAGGAAGTTGGTCCGCGTGCTCAGGAAGGCCTCGCGCCGCTCGACGAGCGACATGGATGCCCGGAGACCGGCGTCCGCGCCGGCGGAGAAGACGGGTGGCGCTCCGGTGAGCACGACGACACGGACCCGCTCGTCCTCGCGGACGTCCGCGCACAGGGCCGCCAGACGAACGAGCAGGGCGTCGCCGAGGGCATTGCGGCGCTCCGGCCGATTCAGCGTGACCGTGGCGACGCCGCCTTCTTGGCCCAGGGTGACGTCCGTCGGCTCCTCGGGGCGTGTCTCCGTCCACTCGGACATCGCGTTCTCCTCTCCCGCTGCGCGTTCGACCGCCACGCAGTCTACCCGCGCGCGACGCCACGCCGGCGACGAGGTCTCTCGACGCGGAGCGACGGGAGCCGACGAGATCGCTAGGAGGCGGGGGGGCCGGTGGCGTGGTCGGCGGTGGCGGCGACGGCCGCGGCGAGATGGTGGGCAAGCGCCTCGTACATCGCCGGCTCGAAGACGACGCCGACGTGGCAGCCAGGCACCTCCACGGCGTGCGTCGTGGCCGGGTCCGCCTCGTACCGCCAGTCGGCCATGCCGTCGCCGGGCACGACGACCGCGAGCTGCGGCAGGCGGGAGGGAAGCGGAGCGCCGAGCGCCCGCACCGTCGCGCACGGGCACGCGAAGGTCATGCACTCGGGGAACACCGAGCGGCGCCGTCGATGCACGACGGCGCGTGCGGCGAGGTTGGTGAGACGCAGGCCCGGGTGGACGCGCAGCCCGCGGAACGGCGTGGCCAGCGTGGTGACCGAGGCGACCAGGTCCGGCGCGCGCGCCGCGACGGCGCGGACGAGCACGCCGCCCAGGCTGTGGCCCACGAGATGGACGCGCCGCCGCGTGCGGCCGGACAGGCTCTCCAGCTCGGCCATGACGCGATCGGCGGAGACGTCGTAGCAGTCGGCGTTCCAGCCGGTCTCCGCGACGCCCGCGCGATAGCCGAGGCGCTCCAGCCAGGCGCGCAGCGTGCCCAGGTAGAAGCGGCGCGTGAGAAAGCCTTGCACGAGGAGCACGGGCGCACCGTCGCCGCGCGGCACGCCGTCGCCACGGAATACCGCCGAGCGCCGCAGGCGCAGCCACTGCACGGCGGCGAGCGTCTCGCGCCACGCGGGCGTCCACGCCGTGCGGAGGTCCTCGTGCATGAACGCCGCCGGCCCGGGCGCCGTCTCGAAGTAGCGTCGTGTCGTGTACAGCCCGGCGCCCGTCGCGACCGCCGCCGCGGCCGCCGCCCACGACCATGCGCGCCGTCGGGGCGTCGCCATGACGTCCGCGGTCAGGCAAGGCCGATGCCACCGACCGCGAGCCGCCGCGGTACTATCGGGCGATGCGACGTGCCCTCGTGCCGGCGATCCAGGCGGCGATCGCCCGTTACGTCTACCGCTCCCGGCAGTACGTGATCTTCGGCGATGGTCTCGCCGGTCCGCCCGCGGTCGACCGCCTCGAGGACATCGTGTTCCGGCTCGCGACACCATCCGACCTCGAGCACCTGGACGAGCTGGAGCCCTACCACCGCGGATCGCGCCAGCGCGTGTACGTCGAGCAGGACGGTGACTGGCTCTTCGTCGCCTGCCATGGCGACCGGGTGGTCGCGACCGCCCGGTACGGCCGGGTGGTGCGAGACGCCGTCCTCTCCCGCGTCGTCCACCTGGAGCCAGAGCAGGTGTGGGGCGCCGATCAGTTCTGCTTGCCCGGGTACCGCAACCGCGGCATCTCCCGTCTCCTGGCCATCTTCGCCAACCGGTTCCTGGCGCCGCTCGGCTACACGGAGGTGCTGAGCAGCGTCGACGCCGCCAACGCGGCGTCGATTCGCATGACCCTTCACAAGGGATGCCGGGCGCTGTGCTACGTGTCGCACGCGCGATGTCTCCGGTGGGAGCGCCTGCACGTCTCGAAGGACGTCCCGGAGCGCCTCGCGACCTACCCGACCGAGCCGGCGCGCGGCTAGCCAGTCGCGTATCGAGGGGCGCCACGGCTGCGCCGGGGCGCCCCGAGCCCCATCTTCACGACACGATCAGGTGCGCATCGGCCGGCCGCCAGCCGACCGTCACCGTGGCGCCTTCCCGGACGGCTTCGGGCCGGGCGCCGGCGATCCGCATGCGGAGTCGTCGGCCGCTCGCGGTGCCGATGACCAGCACGCTGTCGCCGTAGCTCACGATCACGCCGATCTCCATCGGCATCCGGTTCGCCGGCGGGCTCGCGGCATCCGGCGCGACGAGCTGGATGCGCTCGGGCCGCACGAGCACGTCGACCGGGCCCTTGCCGATCCGCCGGCAGGCCTCGGCATCCACCTCCACCGGTCCCAGCCCGTCCAGCACGACGCGGCCGGGCCGGGTAGGATCGACGGTGCCGGCGAAGATGTTGCTGTCGCCGATGAACTCGCCCACGAACCGGGTCGCCGGCCGATGATAGACCACGAGTGGCGGCGCCACCTGCTCGAGCCGGCCGTGGCTGAAGACGGCGATGCGGTCGGACATGGTCATGGCCTCCGTCTGGTCGTGGGTGACGTAGACCATCGTGATGCCGACCTCGCGGTGGATCCGCTTCAGCTCCACCTGCATCTGCTCGCGCAGGCTCTTGTCGAGCGCGCCGAGCGGCTCGTCCAGGAGCAGCACGTCCGGGTTGAACACGAGCCCGCGGGCCAGCGCCACCCGCTGCTGCTGCCCGCCCGAGAGCTCGCGCGGGTACTTGTCGGAGAAGCGGGCGAGGCCGACCAGGTCGAGGATCTCGCGCACGCGCGCGGCCTGGCCGCTCCGCGGGAACTTCCGCATGCGCAGGGGAAAGGCCACGTTGCGCTCGACGGTCATGTGAGGGAACAGCGCGTAGTTCTGGAAGACCACGCCGATGTTGCGCTCGTACGGCTTGCGCCGGGTGAGGTCCTCGCCCTCGAGCTCGATGACGCCGGCCGTCGGCTCCTCGAATCCGGCGATCATCATGAGGGTGGTCGTCTTGCCCGAGCCGCTCGGCCCGAGGAGGGTCACGAACTCGCCCCGGGCGATGTCGATGGTGACGTCGTCGACGGCGTTCACGCGCCCGTCGTACGACTTGACGACGTCGCGCAGCGAGAGGTACGGGGTCACTCCGCGGGGACGATCAGGGCATCGACGACGACGGCGCCGTGCCCGGCGGGCAGGACCTTGATCGGGTTGAGGTCGATCTCGGCCACGCGCGCCCGGTCGGCCCACGCGAAGTCCGCGAGCGCGTAGAGACAGCGCACGAGGCCGGCCATGTCGGCGGCCGGCCGGCCG
>DASUPA010000136.1:0-3136 GCA_036276335.1 Candidatus Methylomirabilota bacterium
GCCGTCGGCGGTGAGGCGGCTGCGATCGCAGTCGGCGCAGAACGGCGCGGTCGTCGAGGCAATGACGCCGAAGACGGTGCCGTCCGGGAGCCGATACCGGTCGGCCGGCGCGGTGCTCTCCTCGACGATCGGCTCCACGCCGCCGTAGCGGCGCGCCAGGCGCTCCAGCATCTCCGCACGGCTGACCACCTGGTCCATCGACCACCGCGTCGCGCCGCCGACGTCCATGTACTCGATGAAGCGGACCTCGGCGGGCACCGTCTTGCCGAACTCGATCAGGTCGTCCAGCTCGTCGTCGTTCACGCCGCGCATCACCACCGTGTCGAGCTTGGTGCCGGTGAACCCGGCGCGCGGCACGCTGCGGATTCCCTCGAGGACGCGCGCGTGGGTGGTGCGCCGCGTGAGCGCCGCGAACCGCGCGGGCTGGAGCGTGTCGAGGCTGATGGTGACGCGATGCAGGCCGGCCGCCCGGAACGCCGGCGCCTGCTCGGCCAGCAGGACGCCGTTGGTCGTGATGGCGAGGTCCCGCAGCGCGGGCTTGGCGGCCAGGAGCCGGATGAGCGCCGGCACGTCCCGGCGCAGCAGCGGCTCGCCGCCCGTGAGCCGCACCTTGTCGACCCCGAGGCCGATGAAGACGTCGACCAGCCGGCTGATCTCCTCGAAGTGGAGGATGGCCTCGCGTGGCAGCCACACGTAGTCCTCCTCCGGCATGCAGTACGCGCAGCGGAGGTTGCAGCGGTCGGTGACCGAGACGCGCAGATTGCGGAGCGGCCGGCCGTGGGTGTCCCGCGTGAGCATCACGCCACCGTCGCCGCGGCGGTCTCGGCGCGCGCCCGCTCCCACTCGCGCACGAGCCCCGCCTTCTTCACGCCGACGTCGAAGTGGTCCCACGGCAGCCGCTCGTCGACCCCGCGGACGCGCGTCGTGTAGAACTCGGCGTCACCGTCCCAGTCGCGGAGCGCGCGCCGCCAGTCGCCGTCCAGGCGCGCGGCGGCTTCGAGGAAATCGCCGACCCGGCGGTCGCCGCGCGCCAGCAGCGCCTGCAGGGCCGCCTCGCGCGGATTCTCGTGCAGCACGCGGACGTTCGGGAAGGCGCGCACGCCGCGCTTGATGACGTCGAGCTTGTCCGACAGCGACGCCGCGCCGTCGAAGGGGGCCCACTGGAACGGCGTCCACGGCTTCGGGACGAACGACGAGATCGACAGCGTCAGCTTGCCGAACGGCCGGCCGCCCGGGTCGAGCACGCGCAGCCGCTCGAGCATCCGCCGGGCGAGGTCCGGGATTGCCGCCACGTCCTCCGCGGTCTCGGTCGGCTGCCCGATCATGAAGTACGTCTTCAGATTCGGGATGCCGCGCGCGCGGACGAGGTCGCAGGCCGCCATCAGCTGGGCGTCGGTGATGGTCTTGCGGATCGCCCGTCGCAGCCGCTCGGTGCCGGCTTCCGGCGCCATCGTCAGCGTCCGGTGGCCGCCCCGCGCCAGCGAGGCGACGAGGTCGTCGGTGAGGCTGTCGGCCCGCAGCGAGGAGATCGAGAGCTCCATCCCGTTCGCCTCGACGACCTTCAGGAGGTCGCCGATCCACGGATAGTCCGACACGCAGGCTCCCACGAGGCCGATCCGCGTCTCGCCCTGCGCGGCCAGCTGCTCCACGGTCTCGCGGAGGGCGGCGACGCTCCGGTGCCGCACCGGGCGGTAGACCTGGCCCTCGAGGCAGAATCGGCAGCCGCGGCCGCAGCCCTTGCCGACCTCGAGCAGCGCCATGTGGCCATACTCCGCGTTCGGCGTCTTCACGGCCGCGATCGTGCGGAACTGGTCGACCTGGCGCAGCCGGCGCTTGACGACGACGGGCGGCGCCCCCCGCAGCGGCTTCACGTCCGCCAGCGTGCCGTCCGCCGCGTAGCTGGGCTCGTGCCGATCCGGGATGTAGATACCCTCGAGGCCGACGAGCCCGTCGAGGAACGTCTCGCGGTCGCGGTACCCGTCCCGATACGCCTGCATGAGCTCGCCGACCAGCTCCTCGCCCTCGCCGACGACGACGAAGTCCATGAACGGCGCGATCGGCTCCGGGTTCGAGAACGCGCACACCCCGCCCATCAGCACGAGCGGGTCGTGCGGGCGGCGGTCGGACGAGCGCAGCGGGACGCCGGCCATGTCCAGCAGCCGCAGGACGTTGATGTAGTCCCCCTCGTACGTCACCGAGAAGCCGATCATCTGGAAGTCGGTCAGCGGCCGCTGGGACTCGAGCGACAGCGGCGGCGTCGACGTCCGTCGCATCTCGTCGAGGTCCGCCGGATCGGGGAAGAAGACGCGCTCGCACACCACGTCGCCCAGCGCGTTCAGGTGGCGGTAGATCGTCTGGAAGCCGAGGTTGGACATGCCGACGGCGTAGGTGTTCGGGTAGACGAGCGCGATCGAGACGCGCCCGCCCCAGTCCTTGCGGACCGTCCCCTGCTCCTCGGACAGCAGGGCCAGCGCTTTGTCCTTTATTCTTCGTGACATCCGGAAGAGTCTACCATGCCCTCGGACGTCAGCCCTTGATCACGCCGAGGGGCCGTAGCCCTGGTGGATGTCCGGCATCGCGAGCGCCGCCCGCACGATCCCCGGCAGCGTGGCGCCGTTGGCGAGCTGCGCGAGGGCGGCGTCGGCGCGGATCTGGCGCACGAGCGGCTCGTCGGCCACGACGAGGACGGGCACCAGCCTGCCGGGAGCTGCGTCAGCCGGAATGCGCCACAGGTGCGGAGCGACCTGCTCGACCTGCATGCGGGGTCACTCGCGGCCAGCTCAGCTCGCGGCGAGTCGTGCCGAGCGGCGGTGCGCCCACAGCAGCCCGACGGCGGCCACCGCCAACCCGACGAGCGAGGCGATCTGCGGCACGCGGAACGAGCCGAGCCAGAAGCTGTCCAGCCGGAGCGCCTCGATCGCGAAGCGGCCGATCGAGTACAGGCCGACGTAGCAGAAGAAGAGCGCCGCCGGCTGCTTGCGCAGCAAGGGGCGAAGCCAGAGCACCAGCACGAGGAACACGCCGAAGTCCCAGAGCGACTCGTAGAGGAACGTGGGATGGAAGTAGTCGAACTGCGCGAAGCCGGGCGGCCGGTGCGGCGGTGAGATGTAGAGCTTCCACGGCAGATCGGTCGGCC
>DASUPA010000137.1:0-3049 GCA_036276335.1 Candidatus Methylomirabilota bacterium
GATGATCCCGCCCACCACCACGCGGACGTCGGCGGCGCCCTGGGCACGCAGCCCGTCGACGACGCGCCGCGCCAGCGTCAGGTGCGCGCCCGAGAGGATCGACAGGCCCACCACGTCGACGTCCTCCTGGATCGCCTCCGCCACGATCTCCTCCGGCGTGCGCTTGAGGCCCGAGTACACGACCTCCAGGCCGGCGTCGCGCAGCGCCTGCACGACCACCTTCGCCCCCCGGTCGTGCCCGTCGAGCCCGGGCTTGGCGACGAGGATCTTCATGGGAGCGGGTGGCGCGAGGCCGCCTCGGGCCGTGGGTGGGCTGTTCGAGACGGGCGCGGCACCGTCATCCCCGGTCCGCCGTGAAGGCCGGCAAGTAGCGTGGGGTCCCGGTCGGGTCGTCGGCCACGCGGAGGGGGGCGAGGCGGACGGGCTGGCCGAGGGCGAGGCGCGCGGGGTCGACGTCGCGCACGACGGCGAAGACCCGGTGGCCGTCGATCTTCACGATCGCGAACACGCGCGGGCCCTCGAAGCCGGCCGGCAGCCCCGTCTCCTGGACGGTGAACGCGTGGATGGTGCCGTGGGGCGGCAGGTCGACCCACTCGAAGGCGTCGGAGGCGCACTCCCCGCAGAACCCGCGCGGCGGCCACGCGGTGTGCCCGCACGCGGTGCAGCGGGTGGTGCTGAGGCGGCCGGCCGCCAGCCGCGCGTAGAACTCGTGCAGCTTGTTGTGCTCGGCCGTCTCGAGCGGGAACGGATCGGTCGCCCGGAAATAGCTCACGCCTGCTCTCCCGCGCGCTCGCGCTCGCGCTTGAGCTGCCGCAGCAGGGCGCGGATCTTCTCGATCTCGAAGGCGTGCCGCCGCTCGCCGGTGTAGTCGAAGAACCCGCGGCCGGTCTTGGGCCCGAGCTCGTTGTAGGCCATCTTCTGCTCCACCAGCCGGGCGGGCTTGAAGCGCGCGTCGCCGACGGCCTCGCTCATGTAGCGGCTCGCGCGGTAGAGCACGTCCACCCCGCCCCAGTCGATGAACTCGAAGATGCCGACGGACGCGTACCGGAAGCCCATCCCCGCGCGAAACGCCTTGTCGACGTCCTCGGGCGTGGCGACACCTTCCTCCACGAGCCGCACGGCCTCGTTCATCAGGAGCACCTGCATGCGGGGGCCGATGAAGCCGGGGGAGTCGTTGCACCGCACCGGCACCTTGCCCAGTGCCTCGAGCCGCTCCAGCGTGGCCGTCACCGTGGCCGGCGCCGTCTGCGGGCCGGGCACGACCTCGACGAGCGGGATGATGTGGGCCGGGTTCAGCCAGTGGGCGACCAGGAAGCGCTCCGGACGGTCCACGGCGTCGGCCAGGTGCGACGGCGAGATCGTCGAGCTCGTCGACGCGACGATCGTGTCGGACGCGATGCGCCCGGCCATTCGCTTGTAGGTCTCGCGCTTGAGCTCGACCGACTCCGGCAGCGCCTCCTGCACGAACGCGCAGTCGCCGAGGTCGCCGAGCCCGACCCGGTCCTCGATGCGCCCGAGCGCCGGCGCCTCGTCGGCGTCCGCGACGAGACCCTCCTCCACCATGAGGCGCAGGTCGCGCGCGATCTCGGCGCGCGCGTCGGCGAGCACCCGCTCCGAGTCCGCCACCGAGCGTGTCTTGAGGTCGACGAGCACGACGCGGCAGCCGCCCAGCGCGAACGCGAGGGCGATCTGCCGGCCGATCCGTCCCGGCCCCAGCACGGCCACGCTCTCGCGCGGCGCCATCTACGCCGGCTCCTTCCCGTACACGACGACGATATGCTCGCCCATGCCGCTGTTGTTGTGGGTGAGGGCGATGGCGGCGTCGGGGACCTGGCGGGCGCCGGCCTCGCCCCGGAGCTGGACGAAGATCTCGGCGGCCTGCGCGACGCCGGTGGCGCCGAGCGGGTGGCCGCAGCCGATCAGGCCGCCGCGCGGGTTCACGACGACGTCGCCGCCGTAGTCGCTGCGCCCGGCGGCGACGAACGGGCCCGCCTCCCCCTTCGCGCAGAAGCCCAGCTCCTCGTAGGCGATCAGCTCGGCGATCGAGAAGCAGTCGTGGACCTCGGCCACGTCGACGTCGCGCGGCCCGATGCCGGCCGCGCGGTAGGCGGCGTCGGCCGCCCGCTTCATGGCCGGCCAGTGGGCGTAGTCCTCGTGGAGCGAGGTGAGCTGGAAGCCGTCCAGCGCCTGGCCGCTGCCGCGGATCCAGACGGGCCTGTCGGTCAGGGCGCGCGCGCGCTCCTCGCCGGCGAGGATGACGGCGGCGGCCCCGTCCGTGATCGGCGAGCACATGAACAGGCGCAGCGGGCTCGCGATCATCCGGGAGCACAAAACCTGGTCGAGCGTGGCCCCCTTGTTGAAGTGCGCGTTCGGGTTCTTCGAGGCGTGCGTGTGGTTCTTCACGCCGACGAGCGCCAGCTGCTCCTCCGTGGTGCCGTATGCCGCCATGTGGCGCTGGGCGGCCAGCGCGAAGCACGGCGGCGCCGTCAGGCCGAACGCCGCCTCCCACTCGCGGTCGACGCCCGTGCCCATGTTCAGGATGGCCTCGTCGGCGCGCGGCTGGTTGAGCTTCTCGACGCCGAGCACCATGACGAGATCGGCGAGGCCGGCCGCGATGAACGCGTAGGCGTAGCGGATGCCGACGGTGCCGGAGGCGCACATGTGCTCCGTGCGCGCGCTGAGCGCGCTCGGCCGGATGCCGAGCGCCTCGGCGGCAAGCGACGAGATGTGGCTCTGGAAGGCGGTGCGCTCCGGCATCACCGAGCCGACGACGAGGCCCTCGAGGTCCCTCGGCCGGACGCCCGGCGCCGAGTCGAAGCAGGCCTTGCCCGCCTCCCAGATGAGATCGCGGTACGTCGCCTTCCGCACGCCGAACCTCGACACGCCCGCGCCGACCAGCGCGACCTTTCTCATGGCATCCTCCCCGTCGGATCGCGCCGCCGCATGAGGACTGCCGTCTCGTAGGTGCACACCGCCTCGCCGCGGTGGTTCCTCACCGCGACGTCGAAGACGACGACGCCCCGGTCGGGCTTGGACGCCGGCCGCGCGT